>NZ_JASCOP010000132.1:0-11236 GCF_029959395.1 Stenotrophomonas sp. PS02300 | reverse complement strand
ACCGCGTCCCGGTGGCCGCGGTCGTGCCGGGCCGCGGGGCGCCCGGGGGGGGGCCCCGGGGCCGCAGGTTCAGCGGGCCGCTATTCTCCCCGATCCGGGGCTTTCATGCTGGCGGGGCCTGAACAGCCCCGTCATTCAGCATCCTCGCCACCCCGGGCGGCGGTCGGGTCGTGCGCGGCCTTGGCCGCCTTGGCCTCGTCCTGCAGGTGCTGGCGGACCTTTTTGGCCTGGTCGGCCGTTACCGCGCCCGCGTTGTTGCCGAAGTCCTGGCGGATGAAGGTGGCCAGCTGCGCGATCTCGGTATCCGACAGGCGCTCGGCGAACCCGGGCATGCCCAGGTTGGAGGGGCGCAGGGCGGTGGAGGGCAGCTCGCTGCCGGCCAGCAACAGGCGGATCACCGAGGTCGGGTCGTCGGCCAGCACCGTCGGGTTGCCGGCGATGGCCGGGAACACGTTGGTGTAGCCCTTGGCATCGGTGCGATGGCAGGCGGCGCAGTTGTCGACGAACAGCTCGGCACCGCGGCTGTCGTTGATGCCGGTCTGCAGCTTGCGGGCAGTGGCATCGCTGGCGGCGTAGGCCGATGGATCATGCGCACTGGCCGGCAGCTGCTTGAGGTACACCGCGATGGCCTTCAGGTCGTCGTCGGTGAGCTTCTGCGTGCTGTGCCGGACCACGTCGGCCATCGGCGTGCCCACCACCGCGCTGTGCGCGTTGCGGGCGGTACGCAGGGTGTCCACGATGTCCTGCTCGGACCAGCGGCCCAGGCCATCGGCCGCGTTGCCGCGCAGGTTCACCGCGTTCCAGCCGTCGATCACCTGGCCGCCCGACAGATAGGCAGCCCCGGATTCGTCCAGTGCCTTCTCCTGCAGCGCGAAGCCACGCGGGGTGTGGCAGCTGCCGCAGTGGCCCAGGCCCTGCACCAGGTAGGCACCGCGTGCCAGCTGCGGGTCGCTGTAGTGGCCCGGGTCGAATGCCACCGCGTCCGCGTCCGGCGCGAAGGTCTTGCGCCAGATCGCCAGCGGCCAGCGCATCGACAATGGCCAGGTGATGTCCACGCCCCGGTTTTCCTGATGCACCGGCGCGATATCGCCGTGCAGGAAGTACGCGTGCAGTGCCCGCACATCGTCATCGGTGATGCGCGCGTAGGAGGGATACGGCATGGCCGGGTACAGCGTGCGGCCGTCGGGGGCGATGCCGTGCCGCACCGCGCGGTCGAAGTCGTCCAGCGAATACGCGCCGATGCCGGTTTCCTTGTCCGGGGTGATGTTGGTGCTGTAGATGTTGCCCAGCGGCGAGGCGACCGGCAGCCCGCCGGCAAACGGCTTGCCGCCCGGCTTGGTGTGGCAGGCGGTGCAGTCGCCGGCTGCGGCCAGATAGCGCCCGCGCTCGATCAGCGCCGCATCGGCGGCAGGGCCGTCAGCCAGGACGCGGGTCTTGGTGGGAATGAACGCATAGGCCAGGGCTGCCAGCAGCACCACCAGGCCGACCGCCACGATCCAGAGAAGAAGCTTTTTCATGCGCGCCTCCTCAAGCCTGGACCAGTGGGCCCGGATCGGGCAGGTACTTCTCGCGGATCGCCTTGGCGGCCCAGTAGGCCAGCCCGCCGACCAGGCCGGTGGGGTTGTAGCCGTTGTTCTGCGGGAAGGCGTTGGCGCCGATCACGAACACGTTCGGCACGTCCCAGCTCTGCAGGTAGCGGTTCAATGCCGAGGTCTTCGGGTCTGCGCCCATGATCGCGCCGCCGCAGGTGTGCGTGCTCTGGTACTTGGTGATGTTGTAGTGCTCGCCGTTCTTCTTGGCATCACCACTCATCGACAGCGGATTGAGCGTGCGGCTCATCTGCATGGCCTGGTCCACGAAGAACTGGGAGGCCTTGATCTCGTTGGGGTGCCAATCGAAGGTCATGCGCAGCAGCGGGCGCCCGAAGGAGTCCTTGTAGGTCGGATCCAGGCTCAGGTAGTGCTGCCGGTAGGACATGCACGCACCCTGCACCTCGTAATAGAAGTTGTGGCGGAAGTTGTCGGCGGCCGCCTTCTTCCATGCCGCGCCCCAGTTGGGCGTGCCCGAGGGCACGTTGATGCCGCGCACCGGGCCGGCGCCGGGCTGGCGCGCCCAGACCAGGCCGCCACCGACGAAGCCGGCCTTGGCGTTGTCCAGCTGGTTGCCGTTGAGGTCGTCCATGGTGGTGCCGGCGCCACCGATGCCGATGAAGCCGTTGGCCTGCACGTCCTTGTCGAAGAACAGCACCACCCGGTTGAGGTTCTGGTAGGAGTAGTTGCGCCCCACGGTGCCGGTGTTGGTCTGCGGGTCGTAGGCTTCACCGATGCCGGAGACCAGCATCAGGTGCACGTTGTAGAGCTGGAACGCGCACAGCAGCACCATGTCGGCCGGCTGGTCCACTTCACGGCCCTGCGCATCCAAGTAGGTCACGCCGGTGGCCTTGGCCTTGGTGCTGTCCAGGTTCACCCGCAGCACCTGCGAATGCGTGCGCAGCTCGAATTTCGGGCGCTGGCGCAGCACTGGCAGGATGCAGGCGTTGGGGCTGGCCTTGGAGTAGTTGAGGCAGCCGTAATCGCTGCAGAAGCCGCAGGCGTTGCACGGGCCCAGCTGGCAGCCGTACGGGTTCACATACGGGCCGGACGCGTTCGAGGCCGGAATCGGGTAGGGGTGCCAGCCCATTTCCTTGGCCGCCTTGTAGAACTGCTCGCCGCCCAGGTAGTTCGGATTCGGGCCGAGCGGGTACTCGCCCGAGCGCGAGCCCTCGAAGGGATTGCCGCCTTCCTGCACCACGCCGTTGATCACACCCGCCTTGCCGGAGGTGCCGCACACCAGCTCGAACATGTTCAGGTGCGGCTCGAGTTCGGCATAGGTGACCGGGAAATCCTGGATGGTCATGTCTGCCGGAATGAAATTCTTGCCGTAGCGTTCTTCCACGTTGGTGCGCAGGATCAGGTCTTCCGGCAGCGGCCGGAAATGTGCGCCGGACCAGTGGCTGCCCGCGCCGCCCACGCCGGTGCCCGGCTTGAACGAGCCCATCTGCCGGTAGGGCACGGCGGTATCGGCCAGCGCGTGCCGCACCGTCACCGTTTCCTGGTTCAAGCTCTGCAGGTACTTGCGGTGCACCGAGCCTTCCAGCTCGTCCACCACCTTCGGGTAAGCGAAATCGGGCTGGGTATCGCGGTCGCCGCCGCGTTCCAGCGCCACCACGTGCAGGCCGGCATCGGTGAGCTCCTTGGCCAGGATCGCCCCGGTCCAGCCCATGCCGACGATGACCGCATCCACTTTGGGTTTCGTGATTGCCATGGCTCAGCCCCTCCGCCCGGCCAGATCCACCGGCGGCAGGGGATAGGCCTTGTTGCGCACGCCGATCCAGTCTATGTAGTCCGCGCGCATGCCCGGGTAGCCGATCATCTTCCAGGCCGCCATATCCTTGTTGGCGCCGTACTTGGGATCGGCGAAGTAGCCGTTCTTTACTTCGCCCAGCAGGTTGGAGAAGAACAGCTTGCTGGAGATCGCCTCCAGCTCCAGCTTGCCGCCCTCGGCCGCCTTGAGCAGGGTTTCCTGCTGTTCGTGGCTCAGCTGGGCGAAGGTCTTGCCATCGAACTGGCTGCGGCAGTGCGCATCGAACGCATCGATGCCCACTTTCAGGATGTCACGCAGGGCCAGCTTGCCCTGGTAGCCGAACTCGCTGGGTGCTTCCAGGAAGGGGCCCTGCATGTACCAGATGGCGCCGGCTGCGTAGGGGGTCTGCATGTGGCGGTCGAGGAACTCGGGCACACCCGATTCCACCGCGCCGGGGCCGGTTTCGTCGGAGGGGATCAAGCGGTCGCAGGCGGCCGTGATGAACGCCCATTCGGCCGCGTTGAAGAATTCGGGGGTGTAGTCCTTGGCGGCCGCGGTAGCCGGGGTGCCGCTCTCGGTGGGGGTGCCGGGGGCGCAGCCGGGCAGGGCGGCGGCTACGGGAAGCAGGGTAAGACCCTGGAAGAAGCGGCGACGGGTCAGCGTCGGCCGGTTCTGGTCGGCATCATCTTTCATTGTGTGGCTACCTGGCGGGTGGCTGGGGCTCAGCATGGCGCGAATCCTGTCGCGGCAGCGTGCTTGCCGAATGCGGCCTGCCCTTCCGCGGCTGGCATGAATGCGACCATTGTGTGGATGTGCGACTGTTTCCGTAATGGCAATATGGGAAAGGAACTCTTGCCAAACTGGAAACATCGGCGTGATCGACGACCTCAACGAGCTGCGCACCTTCGACCGCATCGTGCATGGCGGCAGCCTGTCCGCCGCCGCCCGCGACCTGGGCATCTCGCTCGCCGTGGTCAGCAAGCGCCTCACCGCCCTGGAGCGGCGCGTGCAGGTGCGGCTGTTGAACCGCAGTACGCGGCGCGCCTCGCTCACCGATGAGGGCAACCTGTTCCACCTGCACTGCCGCCGCGTGCTGGATGCGGTGGAAGCGGCCGAGGCGGCGCTGGAGCAGCGCCAGGACGTGGTGGCCGGCGTGCTCAAGCTCACCGCGCCCAACGGATTCGGGCGCCGTCATGTGGTGCCGGCGGTGCGCAGCTTCCAGCAGGCGCATCCCGGGGTGCGGGTGCACCTGTCACTGCGCGATGAGCTGGTCGACCTGGTGGGCGAAGGCGTGGAGCTGGCGCTGCGCTATGGCGCGCTGGACGATTCACGGCTGGTGGCGCGTGAGCTGGCGCCGAACCGCCGCATTCTGTGTGCATCCCCCGAGTACCTGCGCCGGCGCGGTATGCCGCTGAGCATCGACGACCTGCACGGCCACGATCTGATCGCCTCGGGCAGTCCGCCGGTCTCTCAATGGGTGTTCGCGCAGCCCGGCGGCACCATCGCGTTCCCGCTGGACGCCAGCACGCTCTGCGACGATGGCGAAGCGGCGCAGATCCTGGCGGTGCAGGGCGCCGGCATCGCCCGCAAGTCGATCTGGGACGTGGCCGATGACCTCGACGCCGGTCGCTTGAAGGAAGTGCTGCCCAACTGCGCGCTGGCGACCTCGCCGCTGAGTGCGGTCTACGCACCCGGCAAACAGGTCGCACCCCGGGTCCGCGCGTTCCTTGGCCACATGGTGCAGCAGCTGCAGCAGTCGGCCGGGTGGCGGCACGCCAACCGGACCATGCCTGCCATTGCACTGACTGGGACCTAGTCGGTCTTGCGCTCAACCGGCGTCAGTGCCGGTTTCTGCCAGCTGTGGTCCAACACGGCCTGGCCCGGGCTGTAGTTGCGCAGGATCAGGTAGAACGGGCCTGCCGGCGCCGGCAGCCAGTTCGATTCCTTGTCCTTGCCGGGCGACGCCTGCTGGATGTACAGGGTCAGGCCACCATCGGCATCGCGCTTTAGCTTGGGCAGCATGGCCGAGTTGATCAGGTAGCGGTCCAGCGGGTTGTCCACCAGCAGTTTGCTCTTGCCGTCGTACAGGGTGACCGACCAGAACGCGTTGGTCGGCGGCAGCTGGTCCTTGGCGAAGCGCAGCACGTAGTCGTGCTGGCTGGCGTCGGCGGGCTTGCCCGTGGCATCGACAAAGTAGCTCTGGTAATCGGCCTCTGAAGCAGAGTTGCCGTAGATGCCCAGCTTGGCCCCGGCGAAGCGGTACAGGTAGTTGTCCTTCAACGCCGCGCGCGTGCCGAACATATCCGCACTGGAGACCTTCTCGGTGTTTATTTCAGTGGCGACGAACTGCTCCAGCGCCTGGTTGGCGTCGGCGATGCCTGCGGTCATCGCTTCACGGTCTGCCGGCGCGAGCGCTGCCGGATCGAAGGGCTTGCCCGCTTCGATGCCGATTCCCGCGAACCGCTGGCGAAGCGCGGCTTCGCTGTCCACGGTGGGCGCGAACTGCAGCAGGAAGTTGAGGTAGGAGAAGAAGCCCAGGCCATTGGCCTGCTCCGGGTCATACGGCGGGAACGTGATCGCGGGGGCGGGCGGCGGTGCCGGCGTGCCCAGGAATGCGCTCAGCGGCTGCACCTTGTACTGCGCCTGCAGGCGCTTGACGTTGTCCAGGTCCGACGGCGAAATCAACTGGGTGCGGAACAGACCATAGGCCAGCTGGGTTTCGGCACGGAACACCTGGCGCACGCCCTTGGGCGTTTCGCCCTTCCAGTCCGGCCCGGCGACCATGAACACGCTGGCCTTGCCGTCGGTCGCGGCGCGGTTGATGTAGGCGAAGTTGTAGGTGTACAGGTCGATCAGCTGCACCGAGAAGTAGCGCTTGGCATCGATCGCCGGCACGCTGATCACCACCGGCTCGGCGCGCAGGTCCATCCACAGGAACGAGTACGGCGTGTCCGAGTTGGGCGTGATTATCGAGGTGTCTTTAGGGGTGGCCACCTGGGCGACGTTGCCGATCTGGTTGAAGCCGGCGTGGAAGTTCGCCCCCTTGGCATCCACGGCCTGCTGGTACATGGATTTGTAGCCTTCCACGATCGGGTAGCCCCAGATGTAGGCGTCCTTGGCGGTGGCGCGCAGCTCGCTGGTGCGGGTGGCATCAGCCGCCGCCGGGGCAGTGGGCTGCGCCGCCGTGGCAGGATCAGGGGTGGGCGCGGCACTGTCGGGTTCGCGCTTGCCGCAGGCAGCCAGCGCGCACACGCTGATCAACAGGGCGCCCAGCCGGAGACCGGCAAAGAACGGTGATCGAGCCTGGTTACGGGGCATGGCCATGTCATTCGCCTCCTGCAGCACGGGATGGGGAGAGCATGACGGCGCGCTCCTCCGCACTCCACCGAAATAGGTGCAGGCAGGCTGGGTAAAACTACTTAGCCCGGCTCAGACCCGGGCAAGGCTGGCGATGGCAAGAATGACGGTCGCGGTGGTGACCACGGTGAAGTACAGCCATCCCAGCGCGACGAACTTGAGCGTGGTCACCAGCCGGGATTGTGCGTATACCCGCCGTTGCATCAGCCAGAGATACAGCGGCATCCAAAGCAGCAGCGCCGTGATCAGCAGGCCTATGACAACCCCCGCGCCAGGCACGGTGGCCATCTGCCCGCCCAGCATCGACAGCAGCAGGATGCCCAGCAGCGCCACGCACAGGAACGCGTGGCTGTACAACGCCACCACCAGGTGCTCCAGGTAGAGCCGGCCGCTGCCCAGGTAGAACACCTTCAGCAGCACCGCGAACAACGGCACCAGCACGAACAGCGCCGAAGGCACCGAGCCGAAGAACGCGTTGACCAGCAGCTGCGGCCGTTCGCTGATGCGCGGCAGGTTCTTGCGGATGATCTCGGCCTGGCCGGTCAGCCAGCGGTTGGCGAACCCGGGCAGGAAACTGATATCGACCGGGTCTGACTTCTGTGTCGCCATGTCCTGCACCGTGAACGGCTTTGTGGCGGCGGGCTTGGGCGCGGACGCGACCGGCGGGTGCTCCTTCAGTTCGCGCTCGCGCTTGGCGGCCTGCCTGTCCACCTTGGCAATGGCGCTGTCGATCGGCGCACGAAGGGACTCGGGCATTGCCTCGCGCGATTGCTGCAACGGTGCCAGCAGCGCACGGCGGACCTGCTGCACCTCGTCGTTGGTGGTGGCATCACGGAACGCACCCGGCACTTCCGGCGGGCGGGGAGTCTGGCTTACCAGGGCACCCGCATCCACGTGCACCGCCAACCGCGCCACGAAGAAGGTCAGCACGCTGAGGATCACGAACAGCCGGATCGGCGGGATATAGCGGGTGCGGTGCCCGGCAAGGTAGGCGGCCGCCAGCCGGCCGGGCAGCAGCAGCTGATGCAGGGTGCGGAAGATGCGCCCGTCCAGGTGCCAGAACGATTCGAACACCTCTTCCACCGCGTGCCCGAAACTGCGTACCGGGCTGTGTGCGGACTGGCCGCACTCATGGCAGAAATCGCCCTGCAGCGGGGTGCTGCAGTTCTCGCAGGCGGCGGGGTGGGCAAGGGCAGAGTGCATCTGTGCGCGGAGCCGGGCAGGAAAGGCGCCTACGATAGTGGGGGCGGGGAGCCGGTGCCAGTGCCGGCATGCATCAATCACTGGGCGGGGGGCGGTAGAAGTACCGAAGCGGATCGGGGGGCCATCGGCCATCCTCGAAAGCATCCCTCGTGCCCGCTGGTGATCGAACATGCCGTTGTGGTTGCTCACCGTGATCTTCTTCGTCGCGCTGATTGCAGCCCGGGAACTGGGCGCCTTCCTGCGTACCCGCAACAACCGGCGCAAGGCGCAGAAGCCGGTAGCCACCGCCGACGACACCGGCGAAGGCGATTCCTTTTCGACCAATACGGTATTGGGCCTGCTGGCCCTGCTGATCGGTTTCACCTTCTCGCTCGCACTGGGCCGTTACGACGAGCGCAGGTCGCTGGTACTGCACGAAGCCAATGCGTTGGGCACCACGTGGCTGCGTGCGGACCTGCTGGACACCGCCGATGCCGAACGGGTGCGCGCCGTGCTGCGCCGCTACATCGACGCACGGGTGGATTTCGCCAACGCAAAGACGGCACAGCAGGAGATCGACGAGTACGCACGCACCACCGCGCTGCAGGCTGAGCTCTGGGCCGCGGTGATGGCGGCCACCGCTCCCTTCCGGGATACCCCGCGTGCCAGCCTGGTGGTCACCACCACCAATGAATCCATCGATCTGGCCGGCGAACGCTTCGCGGCCCGGCAGGACCACATCCCGCACCGCATCCTGCGGATGCTGTTCCTGTTCGCCCTCTTCGCGGCAGGGTTGCTCGGCTACGAGCGGGTGCGCCAGCGCACTTCCACAACGTTGTTGCTGCTGCTGTTCTCGCTGGCCGTGGGGCTGGTCCTGGACCTGGACATGCCCAGTACCGGCGGCATCCACGTGCCCCAGGACCCGATGCTCGATCTCCAGCGCTCGGTGGGGCTACCCACGTCTTCCTAGGGCTTTGCCATGCATGTTTCACCTCAATCCCGCCCACTGCGCCGGCGTCACCTGACGGTTGCGCTGTTCATGGCCGCAGCGCTGGCAGGACGGTGCCAGCCAGTACAGGCGCAGGATGCCGACGCATTGGCGAAGAAGCTGTCCAATCCTGTTGCGGCGCTGATCAGCGTCCCGCTGCAGTACAACTACGATGACGGATACGCCAACGGCGGTTACCGCCATACGCTCAACATCCAGCCGGTGGCACCGTTTGCCATTTCCGAAGAATGGAATGTCATCTCCCGCACCATCCTGCCGGTGGCGTACCAGAAGGACGTGATTCCCGGTACCGACCAGGCCGGAATCGGCGACATCACCCAGAGTTTCTTCTTCTCGCCGAAGGAAACCGGCCCGTCCGGCATCGTCTGGGGCATCGGGCCGGCCCTGTTGCTGCCCACCGGCACCGATGACCTGGGCGCCGACACCTGGGACGCCGGGCCCACCTTCGTGGTGCTCAAGCAGGACAAGAGCTGGACCGTGGGCGCGTTGGTGAACCACATTTCGGACATCGCCGGCAGCGGCTCGCGCCGGCGCGACATCAGCAACACCTTCGTCCAGCCGTTCCTGGCCAAGGCTTTCCCGGGCGGTCGCACGCTGGCGTTCAACATCGAGTCCACCTACGACTGGAAGGCCAGCCAGTGGACGGTGCCGCTCAACATCCAGTACTCCAAGGTCAGCAAGCTGGGCAGCCAGATGATCAGCTACCAGGGCGGCGTTCGCGCCTACCTGGATGGCCCGCGTGGCGGGCCGGACTGGGGCGTTCGGTTTACTGTCACGTTGCTCTATCCCCGCTGACGGGGCGGTGCGCCCGTCACTCAGTTGGCGCCCACGGTGATGACCGGCATCTGAGGTGTCGTGCCGGTTTCTGCCAGGGAGAAGAACATCATCATGAAGCTGAAAGCCCGCTTCGAACGGACGTCGGTGTCCTCGATCCAGTACCAGGTGTCCTTGTAGCGCACCTCGGCATAGGCCTGGTCCGGGCGCTGGGGACCGGCATGGATCGCGGCCAGTGGTGTGTTGTCGCCCACCTCTGAAAGCCGCTGCAGGGTGCCCGGGTAGGTGCGCCCCGAGCTGATGTGCTCGGCAGGCACATCGATGCCGTCGGCGAACTCGATCAGGATTTCCAGCATCGACCGCGTCTGTACCGCCAGTTCCTGCCGGTTGCGCGGTACTGCGCCGTAGGTGAGGTTGATCTCATCCAGCGGTGGCTCCAGGTCCAGCAGCTGCATCAGCGTGTCGATGTCCCGGTGCAGGCCGGGCTCGGCGCTGCCCTTGAAGAACAACAGGGTCACGTCCTGGCCTTCGCGGCGCTCGATGCGCATGCCCAGCGCCTGCGACTGCTGGATGCGGCGCATGGCGGCGGCCAGTTGTTCGAAGCCGGCATCGGCGGGCCTGAGATTGACCCCCGTGGCCCGGTTGTAGCGACCGTTCATGCCCCGCACCGTGGCACGCAGGATGAAGTCGGCCGGGTAACCGGCCTGGATCATCGAGAACACCGCCACCGGGGGAATGGGCTGGAGCAGACTCTTGCTGAAGCGCTCGCCGCTCAACGGGGTGTAGGAGATCGTGGGCTTGTCCGTGTACCGGCCATAGCCGCCCAGCGACTGGCTGTTGGGCGCGCCGCCACCGGCGAAGTTGCCGCGCAGGTCCACCTGGCCTTCCAGGGTGTAGGAACTGATTACCGAGGAAACATCAAGGAATACCGGTGCGTCCACGTAGCGCAGGCGGACGATGTTCAGCAGGGTCTGCTCCTTCCACGATTCCCCCATGACCGTGGAATAGGACATACGGTCACGGGGGATCGATGACGGCCCGATGCTGGCGCAGCCGCAAAGCTGAAGCGTCCCGACGACCCACAGAGCCAGGTACTTCATCGAGCGCCCCTCAACTGGTGAACAGCCAAACCGCCGTCCACCCACCGAGCAGCAGCAGGCCGATGGTAAAGGCAGTGGTGGCGCGGTGCCTGGGGTCGATCACACCGCGTTCGATGTCCCGGGTCACCAGTCGGTAGCGCACCAGTGACCAGACCAGCAGTGCCAGGCCCAGCAGCACCATGCCGAAGCCGGCGTTGCTGGCGTCGTGCAGCATCAGTCGGCCGCCTTTGGGCGCCTGGTCGTTCTGGATCAGGTAGGTGCTGAACCGGTTGATGGTGATGCCGAACCCGATCAGCGACACGGTCGTGCGCAGGTAGGCCAGGTGGGTTCGCTCGTTGCCCAGGTGGGTGCGACCGCGCGCGAGGTTGTTGGAAAGCGAACTGCCTGCGCTGTCGTGCGCGCTCGATTCGGGTGGAGGGGGGGCGGGGGGCATGGTGGTATCCAGCTCGTTTCCTGTTGATGAGAGAACTGC
>NZ_JASCOP010000131.1:0-11447 GCF_029959395.1 Stenotrophomonas sp. PS02300 | reverse complement strand
GTGCGGGGGTACGGGGGGCGCCGTGAACCCATCCATGGGGGCTCTTGCGAAACATCCATGTTTCGCAAAGCCCCCGTACCCCCGCCCCCGCCGACCCTCGACGGTGTGTTGGGGGCCATGGAAGATCAACGGCGACGCCGTTCGATTCCATGCGTTACCGGACGTGGGTGCGTTCCGTGCGTTCGTTCGGGAACCGAACCTACCAACGGCACCTCGTAGAGCCACGCCCTGCGTGGCTGCCTTTTCCATCCGCACGCGGCCATCTGTCGGGGGCGGCCGGCGGGTGGCCACCGTAGGGACTGTCAAAAACATGGATGTTTTTGCCAAGCCTACATGGACGTACTTGCGGCGTGTCCCGGAGCGTGGCTACCCGACGCCCGCCCCACTACGTAGCAACTGAAACGCCGCTCTTACGCGCTAACCATCCGCCCGCGACGCCTCATCGCGCGTCTCTTCCTGCGCGGCGATCTCGCGCTCGATCCAGGCATCCATCATCCGCCGCGCGCGCAACGCACGGCGGCGCTGCAGCGCATATTCCATGTCGAGCACGCGATACAGCGACCACATCACCGCCAGCATCAGCAGTGCGAAGGGCAGGGCGGCGATGGTGATCATGCCCTGCAGCGCATCCAGGCCGCCGGCCAGCAACAGCACGGCGGCGATCAGCGCGATCGCCACGCCCCAGGTGATCCGTCGCGACAGCGGCGGGTCGCCGGCTTCGTCGGTGGACATGCTGGCCAGTACCAGTACCGCCGAGTCTGCCGAGGTGACGAAGAAGATCATCAGCAGCACCAGCGCGATCACCGAGAGCACGGTGGGCATCGGCAGGCTGTCGAACATGGTGAACAGCACGGTTTCGTAGCCGGTGCCCAGTGCCTGCACCAGGTCGACATGGCCGAAGATCTGCGACCACAGCGCGGTGCCGCCGAACACCGAGAACCACAGGAAGCCGAGCACGCTGGGCGCGATCACCACGCCGAGCACGAATTCGCGGATGCTGCGCCCGCGCGAGACGCGGGCGATGAACGAGCCGACGAACGGCGCCCAGGCGATCCACCACGCCCAGTAGAAGATCGTCCAGTCCGCTACCCAGGTGCTGCCCGAGAACGGCGACATGCGCAGGCTCATCGTCACCAGCTGGTTGAGGTAGGAGCCAATGGTGGTGGTGAAGGTATCGAAGATGAAGGCAGTGGGGCCCAGTACCAGCACCAGCGCCAGCAGCACCGCGGCCAGGCCGAGGTTGAAGTTGGAGAGCCATTTGATGCCGCGGTTCACGCCGCTGGCGGTGGACGCCATGTACAGCACGAAGGCGACGGCGATGATGGTGAGCTGCAGTGGGGCGCCGGCGTGGAGGCCGAACACGCGCTCGAGGCCTGCGGCGATCTGGATGGTGCCGAAGCCCAGCGTGGTGGCCACGCCGATGGCGGTCGCCACCACCGCTGCCACGTTCACCACCGTGCCGATCCAACCGCGATGGTGCGCGCCGATCAGCGGCTGCAGCAGGTCGCTTATCTGGCCACGGCCGTTGCGGTTGAACTGGAACCAGGCCATCGCCAGCCCGATCAGCGCGTAGATCGCCCACGGGTGCAGGCCCCAGTGGAAGAACGCATAGCGCATCGAGGCGCGCGCTGCTTCCATGCTCTGTGGGGGCAGGCCCTCGGGTGGGGTGACGAAGTGCGACACCGGTTCGGCCGCGCCCCAGAACACCAGGCCGATGCCCATGCCGGCAGCGAACAGCATCGACATCCAGCTGGCGTTGGAGAAATCCGGTTCGGCGTCTTCGCCGCCGATCCGCAGCGAGCCCAGCCGGCCGAAGGCGAGATAGAGCAGGAACGAGAGCGTGATGAACACCACCAGCAGGTACAGCCAGCCGGCACTGCGGATGATGTGCACCAGCCCGCCGCGCACGATCTCGTTGAACGGGTCCGGTGCCACGCCGGCGGCGAGCACCAGCAGCACCACCAGGGCGATGGAGAGTCGGAATACCATGCGCGGCAGTCTAGCCAAGGCGGCATGACATGGCTGTTCACACTTCCGGTGCAGGTGTGGTCTAATCCGCCCCGAAGCGGGGGTACCGCGGCCATGTGGCCACGGTTGAGACAGTCCCTTCGAACCTGATCCGGTTGATACCGGCGTAGGGAAGCTTCGCAACAGCCGATGCACCGCGCCGCCCAGCCCCCGCCTGGCATCCGCGCGCCGTGCGCCGGCCGTGCGCCGCCGCTTCGTCCCTCGCCGTGCGAACCCTCGCACCGACAACCCAGGACGATGCCCGATGAACGCACACCTTTCCGCCCTGCAGCAACAGGCCCAGCAGCTGTCTGAATCGGTCACGCGACCGATTCCCGGCTCGCGCAAGATCCACGTGCCCGGCTCGCGCAGCGACCTGCAGGTGCCGATGCGCGAGATCGCGCTGAGCGGCGACAACGCACCGCTGACCGTCTACGACACCTCCGGTCCTTATACCGACCCCGAGGCCCGCATCGATCTGTCCACCGGGCTGCCGGCGCTGCGTGCGGGCTGGGTCGCCGAGCGCGGCGACACCGAACTGCTGGGTCGGCCCAGCTCGGCGTTCGGGCGTTCGCGCGAAACCGATGCGCGGCTGGACGCGGTGCGCTTTCCGTCGCGGCTGCAACCGCGCCGCGCCGTGGCCGGCGCCAATGTCACCCAGATGCACTATGCCCGTCGCGGCATCATCACCCCCGAAATGGAGTTCGTGGCGATCCGCGAAAACCAGCGCATCGAGGCGATCCGCGACAAGGCGCTGCTGATGCAGCATCCCGGCCAGTCATTCGGCGCTTCCATCCAGGCCTCGATCACGCCGGAGTTCGTGCGCGAGGAAATCGCGCGCGGTCGGGCGGTGCTGCCCAACAACATCAACCACCCTGAAAGCGAGCCGATGATCATCGGCCGCAACTTCCTGACCAAGATCAACGCCAACATCGGCAACAGCGCGGTGTCGTCCGGCATCGCCGAGGAAGTGGAGAAGCTGGTGTGGGCGATCCGCTGGGGCGGTGACACCGTGATGGACCTGTCCACCGGCAAGCACATCCATGAAACCCGCGAATGGATCCTGCGCAACTCGCCGGTGGCGATCGGCACCGTGCCGATCTACCAGGCGCTGGAAAAGGTCGATGGCCGCGCCGAAGACCTGAGCTGGGAGATCTTCCGCGACACGCTCATCGAGCAGGCCGAGCAGGGCGTGGACTATTTCACCATCCATGCCGGTGTGCTGCTGCGCCACGTACCGCTCACCGCGAATCGGGTAACCGGCATCGTCTCGCGCGGCGGCTCGATCATGGCCAAGTGGTGCCTGGCCCACCAGCGCGAGAACTTCCTCTACACGCACTTCGAGGACATCTGCGAGATCATGAAGGCCTACGACGTGACCTTCTCGCTGGGCGATGGCCTGCGCCCGGGCTGCATTGCCGATGCCAACGATGCCGCGCAGTTCGGCGAGCTGGAAGCGTTGGGCGAGCTCACCAGGATCGCCTGGAAGCACGATGTGCAGACCATGATCGAAGGCCCCGGCCATGTGCCGATGCAGCTGATCAAGGAAAACATGGACAAGCAGCTGCGCGAATGTGGCGAGGCGCCGTTCTACACGCTGGGGCCGCTCACCACCGATATCGCGCCGGGCTATGACCACATCACCAGCGCGATCGGCGCGGCGATGATCGGCTGGTACGGCACCGCCATGCTCTGCTACGTGACCCCCAAGGAGCACCTGGGCCTGCCCAACCGGCAGGACGTGCGCGACGGCATCATGGCCTACCGCATCGCGGCCCACGCCGCCGACCTGGCCAAGGGCCACCCGGGCGCGCAGGTGCGCGACAACGCACTGAGCAAGGCGCGCTTCGAGTTCCGCTGGGAAGACCAGTTCCACCTCGGCCTGGATCCGGAAAAGGCGCGCGAGTTCCACGACGAAACCCTGCCCAAGGATGCGCACAAGGAGGCCCATTTCTGCTCGATGTGCGGCCCCCACTTCTGTTCGATGAAGATCACCCAGGACGTGCGCGACTACGCAGCGGGCCAAGCGGGGTAGGTCACGACCGTTGGTCGTGACCCGCCAGGACGGGCGGCCAAGGCGGACCGTCATGCCGCCTCAGCGCGGCAGCCGTTAAGCTTCGGCCACCGACACAGGGGCAGGGACACCACGATGGCCATAGCGCGCACCACCCGATGGCTGGCCATCGCCCGCCGGCACCCCTCGGCCTGGTTGCTGGGGGTGCAGCTGCTGGGCGTGCTGCTGTACCCGGCCATGGACGAGTCCGGGGCCGGCCGCGCGCTGTTCGGCGCCTTCGGCATCGCGGTGCTCGGCCTGGCGCTGTGGGTGGTGCGGCGCAGCCCGCTGGGCATGTGGGTGGCCCTGCTGCTGGCCATTCCCTCGGTGGTGTTCTCCCTCTCGGGGGCGCTGCTGGGGCGGCCGGCGCTGGTCACCACCGCCCAGCTGCTGGAATGCCTGCTGTACTTCTACACGGCCGGCAGCCTGATCGCCTACATGCTGCAGGACCACAAGGTGACCCGCGACGAGCTGTTCGCCGCGGGCGCCACCTTCACGCTGCTGGCCTGGGCATTCGCCTTCGCCTTCGCGGTCTGCCAGCAGTGGTACCCGGGCAGTTTCGTGGCCACCAGCGAGAGCGAACTGCGCACCTGGATGGAGCTGCTTTATCTCAGCTTCAGTTTGTTATCCGGGGTGGGCCTGAGCGACGTGGTGCCGGTGCACCCGCAGGCACGCGCACTGGTGATGCTGGAACAGTTCGCAGGCGTGATGTACGTAGCGTTGGTGGTGTCGCGACTGGTCGGATTGACCATGATCCGCAACGCGCGAAACTGAATCGGCGATAAAAAATTACTGAATCAACGCTAAAAAGTTGCTGAATCGCAGATAAAAAATTCGCGCCAAGAGGCGCGAATGTTGAAGCAATTTATGTGGATTCGTCGGCGAGAGAGGCCTGGTGTCCTCTGCGCGCACAGGCGCAGTTAACCGGCATAGGCTAGTATTCGCGCGCTTCAGTGTCTTTGCCCTTTGCACTGATGACGTGTGCGGAATCTGGCGGTTCGTTCGATCTGTGGTTGATTCGATGAATGCTGCGTTCCTGTTGTTCAGTTGTATTACGTAGCGCCGGAATGATCAGCCTGGATAGTGAGACACCCGCTGCCGACCGCCTGAGGATCGGCGATTGCACCATCACGCTGTCGTCGCGTGAGGTGGTGGTGGAGGGCGCGCGTCGTCCGCGCCGGCTCACGCCCAAGGCACTGGGTGTGCTCAAGGTGCTCATGCGCGTGCCCGGTGCGGTGGTGACCCGCGATGAACTGTTCGCCGAGGTCTGGCCGGACACGCTGCCCACCAACGATGTGCTGACCCAGGCCATCACCCAGCTGCGCAAGGCGTTCTCGCGCGACGATGACGCCGGAACCGCTTATATCGAAACCATCGCCAAGACCGGTTACCGGCTGCTGCAGCCGGTATCGGTGCTGGTGGAGCCCGGCCCGGACGTGGATGCCGCGCCCAATGAGGACGAACGCGATGCGCTGGCCGCCGTGTTCGCCGCGGCCACTCCCGCGCCGCGCCCGCGCAGCCGCTGGCGGCGCAATCGGCGCTATGTGTTCCTGGCCATCGGCCTGGGCATGTTCGTCGCCCTGCTGGTGATGGCCGCGCTGCTGCTGCAGCGCCCGCCACCGCCGCAAGGGCCCGAAGGCAGTGGCGTGCTGGAAGACGGCAGCCGCGTGGTCGGCAGCCCGCAGCGCCCCTATCGTTTGATTACCGCCACCGCCGGCTTCGAGACCTACCCGACCGTATCCCCGGATGGGTCGCAGGTGGCCTATGAGGCCGACGATGCGGCCGGCGGCGGCAGCGCGATCAAGGTGCAGACTTCCGGCAACGCACCGGCACGGCTGCTGACCGATACGCCTGCGGGCCATTCGGACCGCTTCCCGAACTGGTCGCCGAACGGCCGCGATATCGCGTTTGCGCGGTTTGGCCCGGAGGGCAGCTGCGAGGTGCTGATCGCCAGCGCGACCGGCGGTGCGATCCGCCACGTTACGCGCTGCGACGGCACCGAGCTGCTCAGCTTCGACTGGACGCCCAACGGGCGCGGCCTGGTGTTCGGCTCGCTGTCCGGCCGGCACGCCCATCGCGGCATCCGCGTGCTGGACATCGCCAGCGGTGCCTGGACCCCGGTGGACTACCAGGTTGCCGACGACAGCTTCGACTACGCCCCGCGTTTCTCGCCGGACGGCCGCTGGATCGTGTTCGTGCGCAACCCGCAGATCGGCGACCTCTGGCGCCTGCCGGCCAGCGGTGGCGTGCCCGAACAGCTGACCAACGATTCGGCCGAGATCCGTGGCTGGGCCTGGCGCGGCGACAGCCGGCACATCGTGTTCGGGCGCCGCGTGGACAGCGAAGCACGCCTGTACGAACTGGATACTGAAACGCGCACGCTGCGCGATGTGGGCCTGGACGACGCGCAGTCGCCGGCACTGTCGCGCAGCAACAACATGCTGGCCTTCGTGCACCGCAAGGCGCAGTTCGGCCTGTTCCGCGTGCCGGTGAAGGACGGCCGCCCCGGCACGCCCGAACGCCTGTTCCCCTCCAACGGCCGCGATGGCCAGCCGATGCTGGCGCCCGATGGCCGGCAGCTGGTGTTCACCTCCGATCGTTCCGGCAACTACGGGCTGTGGTGGGCCGACCTGTCGCGCCCCGAATCGCTGCGGCCGGTGGAAGGCCTGCGTCCTGAAACCCGGCAGTCCGCCGACTGGTCGCCCGACAGCACCCATCTGCTGGTATCGGGCCGTGATGCACAGGCGCGGCCGGTGATCTACGAGGTGTCGCCGCGCGATGAGCAGATCGTGGCGCTGCCGGTCCCGGTGGCGCAGCCGTTGCAGGCCTTGTATGCCGGTGACAACGACCACGTGCTGGTAGTGGAACGCGATCATGACGAGCGCATGCGCCTGTCGCTGTTCGATCGGCGCAGCACGCCGTGGAAACTGCTCGGCCACGTCGATGGGGTGTCGCAGGCGCGGCTGGATGCGGCCCACCAGCGCGTGCTGTTCACCCGGTTGGCGGCAGGCGGGCTGTGGTCGGCCGATCTGCGGCTGGATCCGGCCAGCATCCAGCAGGTCAGCGAGGACCGGCCGTCGCGTTGGCGCTACCGCACCTGGGCGGTGGCCCGTGATGGCAGCCTGGATTACCTGTCCAGCCGGGCCGACTGCTCCACCGTATTCGCACGGATCAACAGCCCGTCGCAGGGGGCGGAGTACTGCCTGGACGCCGATCGGCTCAGCGCCGGCAACGGCTTCAGCGCGCAGCCCGATGGCAGCGCCCTGTACCTGGCCCTGGCAGTCGCCGACGGCGCCGACATCGGGGTGATGACGCTGCCCGAACCGCCCCGCCCGGTGTTTTCCTCGGTGCCCAACCTGTTGTTCT
The DNA here is from genome assembly GCF_029959395.1 of Stenotrophomonas sp. PS02300. NCBI lineage: Bacteria > Pseudomonadati > Pseudomonadota > Gammaproteobacteria > Lysobacterales > Lysobacteraceae > Stenotrophomonas > Stenotrophomonas sp. PS02300. The sequence continues at coordinate 4,021 of NZ_JASCOP010000131.1, read as the reverse complement.
GGAAAGGAAAGTAGTCGTCGTACTTCTTTCGTAACGGCATCGTGACGAATTCGCATCAATCTCGTTGAATCGTCCTGACGCAGACCGCCTCATTTGGCAAAACGGGTGCCCCGTAACGGCAAACCCCGGTGTACGTCATGCGTCAGCTTTCCCTCGCCGATCGCGGCCAATCGCTCTCCCTGGACAAGATCGTCGACGACGGTCCGCTGCCGACCTGCCTGGGCGTGGCCCGGCTGGGCAGCCTGCAGACGGCTGGCACCACCTTCACCGTGTGGATGCAGCTGCGTGGCAGCGCGTGGGTCGAATCGAAGGAAGGCCGCTTCCGCCTGCGCCAGCGCGAGTGGATCGCGTTCGAGAAGGAATCCAAGCCGATGATCCAGGCCGGCCGCGATGGCCTGTGCATCGGCCTGAGCCTGGCGCCTGAAGCGCTGCGCGCGCTGGGCGAACTGGCCGACTGCAGCCTGTACGCAGGCCGCGGCAGCATGAGCCGCGGCGAAGTGCGCGTAGCACTGCGCCTGTGGCGCGATGCGCTGGCCAGCGGCCAGCCCGCGCAGGCCCTGCGCCCGGTATTGCTGCACCTGGCCTCGATGCAGCGTGGCATGGCCACCGGCGTGCAGCGCTGCCCGGGCCGTTCGCGCATCCGCAAGCGCCAGGTGTTCGGCCGCATGCAGCGTGCGCGCCTGTACCTGGAAGGCAACAGCCACCGGGTGGTGCGCATCGGCGAACTCGCCGAGCTGACCAATTTCTCCAGCTGGTACCTGTCCAAGACGTTCCAGAGCCTGTACGAAGAAAGCCCGCAGTCGCTGTCGGCGCGCCTGCGCCTGGAGCGCGCCGCGGACCTGCTGCGCGACACCGACATGATGATCGGCGAAGTGGCTGCCGCCAGCGGTTTCGACAACTGCTGCAGCTTCGCGCGTGCGTTCCGCGCCCGTTATGGCCAGTCCGCGTCGGGCTATCGGCAGACCGGCGGATCGCTTTCGCCAAAGTCGGCAAAGAGTCCGGTGGCATCGCGCAAATAATTAACGGTAACGCAATCGTAACTTTCCGAGGCGGTTTAACACGCTACTAACGTACCTTGGAGAGATTGATGAATTTTCGTACTCCCGCAGTGCGGCTGGGTCTTCTGCCGGCCGGCATTGCGCTGGCGCTCGTGCCGAGCTTCGCTTCGGCACAGGAAGCAGCCTCCGGCACCACTGACCTGGATCGCATCTCGGTCACCGGCTCGCGTATTCGCGGCGCCAACATGGAGACCCAGCAGCCGATCCTGACGATGACCCGCGAAACCCTGGAAAAGCAGGGCTTCTCGAACGTCGCAGACGTGCTGAACAACCTGACCTCGGCCGGCTCGCCGGCCATCTCGCGTTCGGACTCCCTGTCCTCGGGCGAGAACGTGGGCGGTTACTACGTCGACATCCGTAACCTGGGCGCCCAGCGCACCCTGGTGCTGATGAACGGCAAGCGCCTCGGCGCCACCACCGGCGGCTACCAGGATCTGAGCCAGATCCCGATGTCGGCCGTTGAGCGCATTGAAGTCCTGAAGGACGGTGCCTCCTCGATCTACGGTTCCGACGCCATTGCCGGCGTGGTCAACGTGATCACCCGCAAGAACTTCGACGGCGGTGAAGTCAACGTCTACTTCGGTCAGTACGACCAGGGCGACGGCGAGAACCAGCAGTACTCGATGACCCTGGGTGCTACCGGCGAACGCGGCAGCCTGACCCTGTCGGCCGAATACTCCAAGCAGGATCCGGTGTGGGCCAAGGACCGTTGGTACAGCCGTGATGGCGGCCGTGGTCCGAACTCGGTGGCCGCCGATGGCAGCCCGATCAGCCAGTACGGCAGCTGGTGCAACCCGCTGCAGGTCAACTGTGCCGATTCCAAGACGGCCGTGTGGCAGACCCTGAACCAGGGTGGCAACCCGAACAACCCGAACGACTACCACACGCTGACCGCCGAGGAGTACGCCAACTCCAACGAGCAGATGAGCCTGCTGACCGGTATCGAGCGCAAGTCGCTGTACGTCAACGGCACCTACGACTTCACCGACACCATCAGCCTGAACACCGATGTGCTCTACAACGAGCGCAACACGTTCCAGCAGATCGCCGGCTACCCGTACCAGTCGTCCTCGTTCGGCACCCCGCTGACCGCTGAAAGCGCCTTCAACCCGGTCGGCCAGGACGTCAACTTCCGTCGCCGCCTGTGGGAAGTGCCGCGCACCACCGACAGCCAGCTGAAGACCCTGCGCTTCGCCCCGACCGTCAGCGGCTACTTCGAGCTGGCCGGCAAGTCCTTCGATTGGGACGTCGGCGCGCTGTGGAACCGCAATGAGTCGATCAAGACCCAGCGCGGTGACATGAGCCTGATCGCTTCCGAGCAGGCCCTGGGTGCGTCCTTCATCAATGCGCAGGGCGTGGCACAGTGCGGTACCGCTGCCAACCCGATCGCACTGGGCGACTGCCGTCCGTGGAACCCGCTGCTGCCGTACGGCGTTGCAGGCCAGGGTTCGCTGGCGGATCCGGAGCTGCAGGACTTCCTGTTCCCGACCTACACCACCCGTGGCGTGACCAAGACCACCAGCTTCACCGCCAACCTGTCGGGTTCCATCGTGACCCTGCCGGCCGGCGACCTCGGCTTCGCCGTGGGCGTGGAGCACCGCAAGGAAGAAGGCAGCTACGTGCCGGACGCCTTCGCACAGTCGGGCATGTCCACCGGCCTGGGCCAGAAGCCGACCCAGGGTGAGTACGATCTGAACGAGGTCTACCTCGAACTGAACGTGCCGATCCTGGCCGACATGGCGTTCGCCAAGGAACTGACCCTGAACGTTGCCAGCCGTTATTCGGACTACAGCAACTTCGGTGGCACCACCAACAGCAAGTTCGGCCTGACCTGGCGTCCGATCGACGAGCTGCTGGTCCGCGGCACCTACGCCGAGGGCTTCCGCGCTCCGACCATCGCCGACCTGTACGGCGGCCTGAGCTCGAGCTTCGAGCGTTACACCGATCCGTGCGCCGTTGGCGTGTCGGGCAGCGTGGCCGGCAATGCCGCCTGCCTTGCCGGTGGCGCTCCGGCCGACTACGTGCAGCTGGGCCAGGGCAACGTCCCGTGCTCGACCACGCCGTGCCAGTCGGGTGACCAGTTCATCTCGGGTGCCAACCCGAACCTGTCGCCGGAAACCTCCAAGAGCAAGACCGTGGGTCTGGTCTGGAGCCCGCGTTGGGTGCAGGGCCTGGACGTCTCGCTGGATTGGTACCGCTACGAAATCAGCAACATGATCATCGACGACTCCGTTGATCGCATCCTGCGTGATTGCTACGTGCTGGGTGATTCCAGCCGTTGCGGCAGCGTGACCCGTGCGGCCGATGGCCACATCAGCGCGATCACCTACGGCACCGCCAACCTCGGCAAGATGGACACCGAAGGTTACGACCTGGGCATCAAGTACCGCCTGCCGGAGCTGGCCATCGGTCAGTTCGCCATTGACTGGCAGACCAGCTACCTGTCCAAGTACGACGAAGCCGCACAGAACGCCGCTGGCGACGACATCATGATCGGCCGCGTCGGTCAGGATGCCCTGTTCCGCGTGCGCTCGAACCTGGGTGTCAACTGGTCGCTGGGCAGCTTCGGTGTGAACTACACCGCTCGCTACTACTCGGGCCTCAACGAGCCGTGCATCGCGATCGGCTGCACCGATCCGGACCGCATCGCTTACGGCGAGACCGCTCCGCTGCGCAAGACCGGTTCCAACACCTTCCACGACCTGCAGGTCAGCTGGAAGGCTCCGTGGGATGCCACCATCGCCCTGGGCGCGAACAACGTGTTCGACCACAAGGGTCCGCTGATGTACTCGCAGCAGAACTCGAGCTTCGCCTACTACGGCGGTTTCGATATCGGCCGCTTCCTGTACATGAAGTACACCCAGAAGTTCTGATCCATCGAACCACTGGTGCAATAAAGAGAGGGCGGGCCCCCACGGGCGCCCGCAGTATCTTCGGTGGGTTATTAAAAAAACCCAGCCCCC
>NZ_JASCOP010000130.1:0-11449 GCF_029959395.1 Stenotrophomonas sp. PS02300 | reverse complement strand
GGTGTGAGCCGCATGGATGCGGCGACCAAGCCCCCATGGATGGGTTCACGGCGTCCCCCGCATACCCACCCCCGTCGGCCCCAACCCGGTACGTTCGCAGACGAAAAAAAACCCCGCCGGAGCGGGGTTTTTCGTTATCAGCCCTTGGCCTTCAACTTGGCCAGCCGCAGCCAGGTATCGACCACGGTGTCCGGGTTCAGCGACACCGATTCGATGCCTTCCTGCATCAGCCATTCGGCAAGGTCCGGATGATCGGACGGGCCCTGGCCGCAGATGCCCACGTACTTGCCCTTGGCGCGCGCCGACTTGATCGCCATCGACAGCAGCTTCTTCACCGCCGGGTTACGCTCGTCGAACAGGTGCGCCACGATCGACGAATCGCGGTCCAGGCCCAGCGTCAGCTGGGTCAGGTCGTTCGAACCGATCGAGAAGCCGTCGAAGATCTCCAGGAACTCATCGGCGAGCAGCGCGTTGGACGGCACCTCGCACATCATGATGATCTTCAGGCCGTTCTCGCCCTGCTTCAGCCCGTTCTGTTCCAGCACCTCGACGACCTTGCGGCCTTCTTCCAGCGTGCGCACGAACGGAATCATGACCCACAGGTTGTCCAGGCCCATTTCGTTGCGCACGCGCAGCACGGCCTTGCATTCCAGTGCGAAGGCGGCCGAGAAGCTCGGGTCGACATAACGGCTGGCGCCGCGGAAGCCGATCATCGGGTTCTCTTCGTGCGGCTCGTAGTTGCTGCCGCCGATCAGGTTGGCGTACTCGTTGGACTTGAAGTCCGACAGGCGCACGATCACCGGGTTCGGCGCCACCGACGCGGTCAGCGTCGCGATGCCTTCGGCCAGGCGGTTCACGTAGAAGCTGACCGGATCGGCGTAACCGGCGATCTTCTCGTCGATCTTCTTCTTCGTGGCCGCATCCTGGCGGTCGTATTCCAGCAGCGCGTTGGGATGGATGCCGATGTGGCTGGCAATGATCATTTCCAGGCGGGCCAGGCCGATGCCCGCGTTCGGCAGCTGGCCGAAGTCGAAGGCACGTTCCGGGTTGGCCACGTTCATCATGATCTTCAGCGGCGCCGGCGGCATGTTGCCCAGGTCCGTGGTGGTGCGCTCGAAGTCCAGCTTGCCTTCATAGATGAAGCCGGTGTCGCCCTCGGCGCAGCTGACCGTCACTTCCTGGCCATCCTTCAACACCTGCGTGGCGTTGCCCGAACCGACCACGGCCGGCACGCCCAGCTCACGCGCGATGATCGCCGCGTGGCAGGTACGGCCGCCGCGGTTGGTGACGATCGCCGACGCGCGCTTCATCACCGGCTCCCAATCGGGGTCGGTCATGTCGGCAATCAGCACGTCGCCCGGCTGCACGCGCGCCATGTCTTCCAGCGACTTGACCACGCGGGCCACGCCCGCGCCGATCTTGGCGCCCACCGCGCGGCCTTCGGCCAGCACCTTGCCGTCCTTCTGGTTAAGCGCGAAACGCTCGATCTGGGTGGCATGGCCACGCGACTTCACCGTTTCCGGGCGCGCCTGCACGATGAACAGCTTGCCGCTCACGCCGTCCTTGGCCCACTCGATATCCATCGGGCGGCCGTAATGCTTTTCGATGATCAGCGCCTGCTTGGACAGTTCCTGCACGTCCTCGTCGCTGATCGAGAAGGTGTTGCGGATCTCGACCGGGGTGTCTTCGATGCGGACGCGCTCGCCCGGGACATCCGAATACACCATGCGGATCGCCTTGCTGCCCAGCGATCGGCGCAGGATGGCGGGCTTGCCGGCGTTCAGCGTGGGCTTGTAGACGTAGAACTCGTCGGGATTGACCGCGCCCTGCACGACCATTTCGCCCAGCCCGAAGCTGGAGGTCACGAACACCACGTCGCGGAAGCCCGATTCGGTGTCCAGGGTGAACAGCACGCCCGACGAACCCACGCCCGAGCGCACCATCAGCTGCACGCCGGAGGACAGGAACACGTCTTCGTGCTTGAAGCCGTGGTGCACGCGGTAGGCGATGGCACGGTCGTTATAGAGCGAGGCGAACACTTCCTTGACCTTGTGCACGACATCGTCGGCACCGGTGACGTTGAGGAAGGTTTCCTGCTGGCCGGCGAAGGAGGCATCGGGCAGGTCTTCGGCGGTGGCCGAAGAGCGCACGGCCACGGCCACGTCGCCGCCGCCGTTTTCGTCGCACAGCTGCTTGTAGGCGCTGCGGATGTCCTGGTCCAGCTGCGGCTGCAGCGGGGCGTCGATCACCCAGCCGCGGATTTCCTTGCCGGCAACGGTGAGCGCGGCGACATCTTCCACGTCCAGCGTGGCCAGCTTGTCGAAAATGCGCTTGGACAGATCGTTGTGCGCGATGAAGTCCTTGAAGGCTTCAGCGGTGGTTGCGTAACCGCCGGGGACAGAAACCCCCAGGCCGGCAAGATTGCCGATCATTTCGCCCAGCGACGAATTCTTGCCGCCTACGCGGGCCAGGTCGGCCAGGCGCAGTTCGTGCAACCACAGGATATTCTCGTTCAAGCGCGATGCTCCGTTTGGCCATCGCCCGAGGCGGGCTTGGATGGCCACGTCCGTAGGAAGAAGCCGATATGATGCCGGGCATACCGCCGTCGGCACAAGCTTGTATCGGCGGCCTTTTTAAGCTTCAGAGGGGGTAAAAGGCGTATGTCGACGATCCGTCCGGTGTTTTACGTATCCGATGGAACCGGTATCACCGCTGAAACCATTGGGCATAGCCTCCTGACCCAGTTCTCCGGGTTCAGCTTCATCACCGATCGAATGTCGTTCATCGACGATCCGGAAAAGGCCCGCGAAGCGTGTGAAAGGATCCGCGCGGCGGGGGAGCGCTACCAGGTCCGGCCGATCGTGGTCAGTTCCTGCGTGGACAGCGGGCTGAGCATCATCCTGGCCGAGAGCGGCGGGCTGATGCTCGACGTGTTCGCCCCCTTCATCGAGCCGCTGGAGCGCGAACTGGCCGTGAACCGCCATTCCCGGGTGGGCCAGGCGCACGGCATGGTGGACTTCGAGACCTACCACCGCCGCATCAACGCGATGAACTTCGCGCTGACCCACGATGACGGCATCGCCATCAACTACGACGATGCCGACGTGATCCTGGTGGCGGTGTCGCGGGCCGGCAAGACCCCGACCTGCATCTACCTGGCCCTGCATTACGGAGTGCGCGCGGCCAACTACCCGCTGACCGACGAGGACCTGGAGCAGGACCGCCTGCCGGCCCGGCTGCGGCCCTACCGCAAGAAGCTGTTCGGGCTGACCATCGACCCGGACCGGCTGCAGCAGATCCGCCAGGAGCGCCGCCCGAACTCGCGCTACGCCAACCTGGAGACCTGCCGGCGCGAGGTGGCCGCGGCCGAGACCATGTTCCGGATGGAGCGCATTCCCACCCTGAGCACCACCCATACCTCGATCGAGGAGATCTCGAGCAAGGTGCTGACCACATTGGGGCTGCAGCGGGAGCTTTATTGAGCCACCGGGGGGTGGGGCGGGCCCGCGGGCACCCCTTTTGGCCGGTCCCTGCCGTCCCCACGTTAGATTCTTCAACGTGTAGGATCGACACATGGCCCAGGCATCGCCCCGCATCGAACGCATTCCCCGGCTCAGCCGCCTGAGCTGGCTGATGGGCCTGTATGCCGAGAATTATCGCCACCTGGTGCGGCTGTTCGAGCCGGCCGGGCTGGAACCGGGCAGCTACGTGTCCTCGGTGGGGGATGGCCTGGATGTGCGGCTTGACGTGATCGAATGCCACCCCTACACGGTCGAACTGCGCCTGACCTACGACTTCGCCGACCCGGTGACCGGCCAGCCCGACCCGTCGGCCTACGTACGCCTGTACCGCGATGCGCGCCAGGCCGAGACCACCCATTGCTACGTGGGCCGGCGCTGGCAGGACGTGGTGGGCATGTACCCGCCGCCGGCCGAGCTGATCAGCCACCGCATGCGCATGAATACCTTCCTGGGCAAATGGCTGGAATACCTGGCCGAGCGCGGCCATGGCGTGGCCACGCTGCGTCGCGACCGCGACGCGCTGCCGGCCCCGGCCGACACCCGCCGCGCCCAGGTGGCCGGCTGAGCGACCGGGCCGGCGTGGATCGCGCATAATCGGCGATTGTGTCCTGCGAGCCGTTGCCTCCATGCCCTATACCCCGATCGTGGCCACCCTGGGCTACGTGCTGTCGCCCGATGGCCGCAAGGCCCTGATGATCCACCGCAACGCACGGCCGGGTGACCAGCACCTGGGCAAGTACAACGGGCTGGGCGGCAAGGTCGAGCGCGATGAGGACGTGGCCGCCGGCATGCGCCGGGAAATCCAGGAGGAAGCCGGGATCGAGTGCGGCACCATGCGCATGCGCGGCACCATCAGCTGGCCCGGGTTCGGCAAGCACGGCGAAGACTGGTTCGGCTTCGTGTTCGTCATCGATGACTTCACCGGCACCCCGCTGACCTCCAACCCGGAGGGCACCCTGGAGTGGGTGGACGTGGACAAGCTGGAAACCCTGCCGCTGTGGGAGGGCGACCGCCAGTTCCTGCCGCTGGTGTTCGACGAGGACCCGCGCCCGTTCCACGGAGTGATGCCGTACCGCGACGGCACGATGCAGTCCTGGTCGTACACCCGGCTTTGACGATAGGCCCGGCTTATCCACAGGGGGTGTGGATGACCGGTGCGTAAGTTTGTGGATAACGCCCGGCAGCGACCAGCCCCCATGGCTGTCAAGATGGGTGGCTAAAAATTCGCCGCCGGTCAGCGTCGCGTGAGCACGGCGCGAAGGCCGGCGTCCGTGAAGGCTGTCGCGGTTCGGCCCGCTCGCGGTACTCTTTCGGCATTGCCGCCCACCGAGCTTCCATGAAACGTCACTTCACGATGCTGCGCGAGTTCCACCTGGCCGACTGGTTCACCCTGGCCAACGCGTTCTGCGGCACAGGTGCGGTGTTTGCGGCCATGCGCTACCTGCAGGACGGCGAGCGCAGCTACCTGCTGTTCGGCATGGCGCTGATCCCGCTGGCCTTCATCTTCGATGCGCTGGACGGGCGGATCGCGCGCTGGCGCAAGTCCAGCTCGACCCTGGGCCGCGAGCTGGACTCGCTGTCGGACGTGATCTCCTTCGGCGTGGCCCCGGCGGCGCTGGCGTATGCCTGTGGCATGCAGGGCGGCTGGGACTGGCTGGTGCTGAGCTACTTCGTCTGCTGCGGGGTGAGCCGCCTGGCCCGCTACAACGTGACCGCCGAAGCGCTGGCCGGGGAAGGCGACAAGGTGCCGTACTTCGAGGGCACCCCCATTCCGACCAGCCTGGCGCTGGTGGTGGTGCTGGCCATTGCCGCCAGCATGGGCGCGATCGGCCATGACCTGTGGCTCGGCCGCTGGCAGCTGGGTCCGTGGCAGCTGCACCCGCTGGTGCTGCTGTTCGCGCTGTCCGGTTCGCTGATGATCAGCAAGACCCTGCGCATTCCCAAGCCATGAGTACCGCGGGCGGCGGCCACGACGCAGGCGACTTCGAAGCGCTGGCCCGGCAGTACTTCAGCGCCTGGGGCGATGCGCTGCGGCATGCGGCGGTCCCGCCGGGTGGCGAACCCGCCGGCGCCGCGCCGGGCACCTGGCAGCAGACCATCGAAGGCTGGGCGCAGCTGATGTCCAACCCGGGCAACCGGCAGTCCGAAGACGCCGTGCACCGCTTCCGCGACCAGGCCGGCGGCTGGTACGGCACCATGCAGCAGGTGGCCGCGCGCTTCGCCGGCCAGGACAGCAGCAGCGCCGATATCGCCCAGGCGTGGCGCGAGGCCGTGGAGGGGCAGGGCGACGGCCTGCTCAAGTGGATGCTGCAGGGCGCGCGTGGGCACACCCAGGCTGGCGGTCCCGACCTGCTGGCGCTGCTGGAGCGGCTGCAGCAGGACGTCGAGCCGTGGTTGCAGAGCCCCGCGTTCGGCCCCGGCCGCGAACACCAGACCCGCTGGCAGGCGCTGCTGCGCGCCCAGCAGGAGTACCAGGGCCACGCCCGTGACTACGTGGACCAGATCAAGCAGGCGCTGGACGATGCGTTCGGCCTGTTCGAGCAGCGCCTTGCCGAGCATGAGCAGCCGGGCAACCAGCTGACCAGCGCGCGCGCGATGTTCGACCTGTGGATCGAGGCGGCCGAAGAGGCCTACGCCAAGGTCGCGATGTCCGAACCGTTCCAGCAGGTTTACGCCGCGCTGGGCAACGCGCAGATGCGCCTGCGCGGCGCGGCCCAGCAGGAAGTGGAGCGGATCAGCGAAGCGTTCGGCCTGCCGACCCGCACCGAGATGGATGCCGCGCACCGGCGCATCACCGAGCTGGAACGGTTGGTACGGCGCATGGCGGCAGCGGCGAAGCCCGCAGCGGACGCGCCGGCAAGCAAGGCCACGAAAAAGTCCACGAAGAAGGCCGCGCCCACCCCGCGCGCGCGCAAGGCGGCGCCATGAAGGGACCGCTCGGTTTCAATGCCGAAGACCTGCTGCAGGAAACGCTGTCAATGCAGCGCAAGCTGATGGACGGGCTGAAGCTGCTGCCGTCGGTGGAAGACGTGGATTACGGCGCCACCGCGCGCGAGGAAGTCTGGCGCGACGGCAAGGTCACCCTTTACCGCTTCGTGGGTGAGCAGGCGCCGGTGCAGCGCACTCCGCTGCTGATCGTCTATGCGCTGGTCAACCGACCGTACATGGTGGACCTGCAGGCCGACCGCTCGCTGGTCCAGCGCCTGCTGGCGCTCGGGCACGACGTGTACGTGCTGGACTGGGGCTACCCGGACCGCTCCGAGCGCTACCAGACGCTGGAAGACTACCTGCTGCGCTATGTCGATGGCGCCGTCGACCACCTGGTCGCCGCCAACGATGGCGCGCCGGTGAACATGCTCGGCGTCTGCCAGGGCGGGGTGTTCGCGCTGTGCTACGCCGCGCTGCGCCAGCCGAAACTGGCCAACCTGATCACCATGGTCACCCCGGTGGATTTCCAGACCCCGGACAACATGCTCTCGCACTGGGCGCGCCAGGTGGACGTGGACCTGCTGGTGGACACGCTGGGCAACATCCCGGCCGACCTGATGAATGCCAGCTACCTGATGCTCAAGCCGTTCCGGCTCAACATCCAGAAGTACGTGGGGCTGCTGGACATCCTCGACGACAAGGCCGCGCTGCAGGATTTCCTGCGCATGGAGAAGTGGATCTTCGATTCGCCCGACCTGGCCGGCGAGGCCTTCCGTGACTTCATCAAGCAGTTCTACCAGGGCAATGGCCTGATGCATGACGGGGTGACGATTGGCGAGGAGCATGTCGACCTGCGCCAGGTCACCCTGCCGGTGCTGAACATCTACGCCGAGCAGGATCACCTGGTGCCGCCGGATGCATCGCGCGCGATGGGCGGGCGGATCGGGAGCACCGATTACACCGAAAGCAGCTTCCGCGGCGGCCATATCGGCATCTACGTCTCCGGCCGCGCCCAGCGCGAAGTGCCCGGGACCATTTCGGCATGGCTGGCGGAGCGCAGCTGATGGACTTCCGTTGGGCGCTGGCACTGGTGGTCGCGCTGGGTGCCTTCAGTGGCAGCGTCACGGCAGCGCCCAGCGAGGCGGCCCGCCGCGAGATCGCCGCCCTGATCGGTGCGCTGGACGGTTCGTCCTGCCGCTTCCAGCGCAACGGCAGCTGGCATGATGCCGCCGAGGCGCGCGCGCACCTGCAGCGCAAGTACGATTACCTGCTGAAAAAGGACAAGGTGGACAGCGCCGAGCAGTTCATCGAGCGGGCCGCCAGCCAGAGCAGCATCAGCGGCAAGCCGTACCGGATCGCCTGCCCGGGGCAGCCCGAGCAGACCGCGGCGGCATGGTTCGGCGCGCGCCTGCAGGCGCTGCGGCAGCCGCGCTGAACCGCGGCCCCCGGCCCGCACCTTTCAACGCATCGGCTACACACCCCCTGCGCTACCGTTCCCCCATCACTGCTGGAGGATCCCGCCATGAACACCACCGTTCCCCGCACGCTGTCGCGCTCGCTCAACGACCGCATGATTGCCGGGGTGATGGGCGGCATCGCCCACCGTTTCGGCTGGAGCCCGACCCTGCTGCGCGTCCTGTTCGTGCTGGTGTCGCTGGCCTCGGCCGCGTTCCCGGGCATCCTGGTGTATCTGGTGCTGTGGCTGCTGATCCCCAACGAGGCCGATTGAGCCTGCCGCCACTGGCGCTGCGCGCGCTGCAGGGGCTGGGGGCGGTGTGGACCGCGCCCAACACCCTGATCGGCGTGCTGGGCGGGCTGGCCGGCATGTTGGCCGGCGCGCGCCCGTACTGGAGCCGGCGCGATTTCGCGCTGGTGTTCCGTGAGTACCCCTGGGGGCCGGGTGGGGCGATCACCCTGGGCAACGTCATCCTGCACACCGGCGCCAGCCTGGACATCCCCTGCCGGACCTATGCGCACCAGGCCGGACACTGCACCGAACCGGTGATCGGGCTGCATGACCACGAGCGCGCACATGTGTACCAGTACCTGGTGCTGGGGCCGTTCTACCTGCCGGTCTACCTGCTGTGCGGCGGGGTGAGCGCGCGCAACCCGTTCGAGCGCGCCGCGGATCTGTATGCGCTGCACGGCCACGGGTGGTGGCCGTTAAAAAAACGGTAAGCAACGCGTCTACAACGCGACGTCATCTGCATGCAAACAAACGTCATTAGCCTCCTGACACACCAGTCAGGTTGGGCGCGCTAAGCTGTGCCCCGAAGTACACGCATGACGTTTCTGGAGGAACACATCACATGGCAATCGTTCTTTATGTCGGTGGTAGCAAGGATGGCGACAAGGGCCTGGTGCCCCACGGCTTCACCAAATCACGTGCAGATACCGACATCGGCCCGGAGATCTACACCGAGCGCTTCATGGAGCTGCAGGGCCTGGGCAGGGTCCGGGTGATGGCGCTGGAATCCCTGCAGGACGAAGCAGTAAAACTGCGCACGGCGCAGCTCTGCCGGTGACGTGTACCGACCAACGGTCGGCACCTACCGTCTGGCAGGTGCGCGGGTAGATGCCGACCGTTGGTCGGCATGGGCATTTTTCGGGAATGTCAACGGGTTTCCCCCGCCGCCCTGCGTTGCCACAATCGGTGCTTTCCGCATAGTGGCTTCGGCCGGACGCAATGCCAGACCTCAAGCTCGCCCAGCAGATCGCCCAGACCATCGCCGATGAAATCGGCGCCCAGACTGCCCAGGCGCATGCCGCCATCGCCCTGCTCGACGAAGGCGCCAGCGTTCCGTTCATCGCCCGCTACCGCAAGGAAGTCACCGGCGGGCTGGACGACACCCAGCTGCGCAACCTGGAAAGCCGGCTGACCTACCTGCGCGAGCTGGAAGAGCGCCGCGCGGCGGTGCTGGCCAGCATCGACGAACAGGGCAAGCTCAGCGACGAACTGCGCAACGACATCCTGGGCGCGGACACCAAGTCGCGCCTGGAAGACCTGTACCTGCCGTACAAGCCCAAGCGCCGTACCCGCGCGCAGATCGCCCGCGAAGCCAGGCTGGAACCACTGGCTGACGGCCTGCTGGGCGACCCGGGGCTGGACCCGCAGGTGTTCGCCGCCGGCTTCGTCGACGCCGAGAAGGGCGTGGCCGATACCAAGGCCGCGCTGGAGGGCGCACGCGCGATCCTGATGGAGCGCTGGGGTGAAGACGCCGCGCTGGTCGGCGAACTGCGCGCCTGGCTGGGCGAGCACGGTGTGATCCGCGCGCGCGTGGCCGAAGGCAAGGAAGAGCAGGGCGCCAAGTACCGAGACTACTTCGAGCATGCCGAGGGACTGGCGAAGATTCCCTCGCACCGCCTGCTGGCGCTGTTCCGCGCGCGCCGCGAGGACATCCTGTTCCTGGAACTGGACCCGGGCAGCGATGCCGACGCCGGCCATGTGTATGCCGAAGGCCGCGTGGCGGTCAAGGCCGGGATCCGCGATGCCGGCCGCCCGGGCGACCGCTGGCTGCTCGACGCCTGCCGCCTGACCTGGCGCGCCAAGCTGCACATGCACCTGCTGCTGGACCTGTTCAACCAGGCCCGCGAAAAGGCCGAAGCCGAGGCCATCGCGGTGTTCGGCGACAACCTCAAGGACCTGCTGCTGGCGGCGCCGGCCGGGCCCAAGACCGTGCTCGGGCTGGACCCGGGCATCCGCACCGGCTGCAAGATCGCCGTGGTGGATGCCACCGGCAAGCTGGTCGCCACCGACACCATCTACCCGCACGAACCCCGCCGTCAGTGGGACCAGTCGCTGCAGACCATCAAACAGCTGTGCATGAAGCACAACGTGGAACTGATCGCGATCGGCAACGGCACCGCCAGCCGCGAAACCGACAAGCTGGCCGGTGAGGTGATCCAGGCACTGGGCGAAGCCAGGCTGCAGAAGATCGTGGTCAGCGAAGCGGGCGCCTCGGTGTATTCGGCCTCGGAGTTCGCGGCCAAGGAGTTCCCGGACCTGGACGTGTCGATCCGTGGCGCGGTCTCCATTGCCCGCCGCCTGCAGGATCCGCTGGCCGAGCTGGTCAAGATCGAACCCAAGGCGATCGGCGTGGGCCAGTACCAGCACGACGTTGACCAGTACCGACTGGCGCGCGCGCTGGATGCGCGCGTGGAAGACTGCGTCAACGCGGTGGGCGTGCACGTCAACACCGCCTCCGCGGCGCTGCTGTCGCGGGTGTCGGGGCTGTCCTCGACCGTGGCCGAGAACATCGTGCGCCACCGCGACGAGAACGGTCCGTTCAAGCGCCGCAAGGACCTGCTCAAGGTGCCGCGCTTGGGCGACAAGACCTTCGAACAGTGCGCCGGCTTCCTGCGCATCGCCGACGGTGACCAGCCGCTGGATGCCTCGTCGGTGCACCCGGAAGCGTATCCGGTGGTGGAGCGCATCGTGGCCGCCACCGCGCGCCCGATCAAGGCCCTCATCGGTGATGGCAGCTTCCTGCGCGGCCTCAAGGCCGAACAGTTCACCGACGCCACCTTCGGCGTGCCGACCGTGCGCGACATCCTCAAGGAACTGGAAAAGCCCGGCCGCGACCCGCGCCCGGAGTTCAAGGCCGCGCGCTTTGCCGAGGGCGTGGAAGAGATCAAGGACCTCAAGCCGGGCATGATCCTGGAAGGCGTGGTCAGCAACGTGGCCGCGTTCGGCGCGTTCGTCGACATCGGCGTGCACCAGGACGGCCTGATCCACATTTCGGCGCTGTCCGACACCTACGTGAAGGACCCGCGCGACGTGGTCAAGGCCGGCGACATCGTCAAGGTGAAGGTGCTGGAGGTCGATGTGGCCCGCAAGCGCATTGCCCTGACCCGGCGCCTGGACGACAGCCCGGCCCCGGCCAAGGCCCCCGGCGAGCGCGATGCGCGCCCGGCCGGTGGTGGTCGGCGCGATGGCGGTGGTGCCCGGCCGGGCGGTCGTGGCCCGGCCCCCGGCCCGCGCCCGGGCAGCAGTGCGCCGC
>NZ_JASCOP010000012.1:0-55751 GCF_029959395.1 Stenotrophomonas sp. PS02300 | reverse complement strand
GGCGCGGTGCGGCGGCGGCCGGCAGGCGCAGCGGGCGGCGCAGCACCGCGGCGGCCGGCAGCACCCAGTGCCGGGGCAGCGCGCGCAGGCGCGCATCCAGCACCCGCTCCAGGTCTGCCGGGGTGGTTGGCCACGGCAGTTCGGCCACGGCCTGCAGCTGGGCGGCGGTATCGCGGCGCAGCACCAGCTGTTCGGCATGCCGCGACAGCAGCAGGCGCGAACGCGACCAGCCCATCGCCCATTGCCAGCGTAGCGGCAGCCAGGCCAGCAGCGAACGCCGCCACCAGCGCAGGCCATTGCCCACGCCGGGCGCGAACCGTCCCCGTGCCTGCACCAGACTGTCCCGCCATGCCGTCATCGTGCTGCCATTCCCTGTTCCCAGCGAAGTACTGTGTAAGTCGTTCCCGGCGTGCCTGCCGCGCCCATGCGCACTACCGCGCGCAACACCGAAACCCGTCCGCGTTCATCCAGCGCGCGGCTCTCGATACTATAGGTGCCGCTGCCACTGGCAAGCGCGCCGGTCACGTTTTCGTCGCCGGCCGCTTCGGCCCGCTCGCGCTCGGCCAGCAGGCGTTCGGCATCCAGCCCGAGCGCGTTCAACACCGGCCCGGCCGCGAACCGGGGATCCGGACGCGACTGCCGACTGTACAGGGTCAGCATCGGTTCCATCCGTTCATACAGCTCGGCGTCCATGCCCAGCACCCGCTGCAGCTCGCCGAGCGTCTCGAAGCGCCCGTTGCGCGCGCCATACGGCAGGCCGGCCGCCTGGTAATCCGCCGTCTCCGCACCGCCGCCGGGCTGCTTGAGGCTGTCGGGATCGCGCCAATCGGCGATCGCACCCGCCAACTGCTGGGCGCGCCCGGGTTCCACCTCCAACGCGCGCAGGAACGCGGTCAACAAGGCGGTATCGGCCAGGTTGAGGTTGACCTTGCCGTTCTCGTCGATGATCCGCAGGTCGACCTGGCGGCCATCGAAGGTCCAGCGATAGCGACGGCCATCGGCCTGCCACGGCGGTTGCAGCGCGGAGGGACGCAGGCGGAACAGGGCGTACTCCAGCCCGGCGCGCGCATGCTCCTGGCCGATCGCATCGTCACCGATCACCCGCTGCTGCAGGTGTTCGATGCGCGCGCTGAGCGCGAACGCGCCGACCACGGCGGTGAGCAGTGCGATCAACCACAGCACCAGCACCAGCGCTGCACCGCGCGCGCGCCTCACGAGCGAGGCCCGCGCGACTGCGACAACGCGGCCACCATCGGCGGCCATGCCGGGCCCTGCTGCGGCACGATGCGGATCTCCACCAGCAGCGGCAGCCGCCGGGTGTCATCCCAGCGCGTCTGCCACTCGCCCAGCTGGCCGCTGCGCGGATCGATGCCGCGGTAGCGGAAGGCGACCTCGCGCAGCGCGTCGGCCAGCAGTTCCGGCGCGCGGGGCGGGGTTTCGTCGATGCGCTCGCCGTTCTGCACCAGGGTCAGCGCAACGTCCAGCCGCAGTGCATCGCCGTTGCGATTGACCTGCAGCTCATGCACGTAGGGCCCACCGCGGCCGAGATAGCCCGGCAGTTCGGACACGAACAGCATGCGCTGTGGCTCGCCCTGGAAATACAGCGGTTCGCGGGTGGGATCAGGCGGCTCGGCGGCGGTCGGCAGCGCCATGCTGAGGCGCCGGCGCAGGAAACCTTCCACCGCGCGCATGCGCTCGTTCTGCGCGGCCACGCGCTCACCCCGCTGGGCGATGTTCATCGCCGAGCGCACGGTGGCGAAGGCCAGCGCCAGCCCGCCGACCAGCAGCACGGTGGCCAGCAGCACTTCGATCAGGGTGAAGCCGCGTGCGCCGCGCCGGCTCATCGGGGCGCCTCGGGCGTGTTGGGCAACAGCCGCAGCGAACGCCACTGCAGGCGTTCGCCATTGCCTTCACCCCAGCGCACCTGCAGGGTCAGCTGCGCCAGCGTCGGCCCGCTGACGGTGTTCGCGGCGGCCTGCGGCAGCGCACTGGCGCGCGCATCCACGTACGGTTCCACCTGCAGCTCCCAGCGGTAGCGGCCGTCTTCCCAGTCGCCCTGAGAACGCCCTTCCTGCAGGGGTTGTTCGATGCCGGTCGCGGCCAGCAGCGACTGCGCGTGCAGCATCGCGCGGGTGCGCAGGTCGGCGTTGTGCACTTGGCGTGCGGCCCCGGACAGGCTGCCCAGCAGCAGCGTCAACGCCAGCGCCAGCAGCGCGAAGGCGACGATCACTTCCAATAGCGAATAGCCGCGCTGGCGTTTCATTGCGCGCCCCGCACCGGGCCGGAACGCACTTCGCCGGTGATCCAGCTCACGTCGATGCGCCACAGCGCATCGCGTACGCCCAGTTCGATGGTGCCCCCACTGGAGCCGCCGTCGGGATGGAAGGCGATGCCGCCCTTGCCGTTGGCCACGCCGGCAACCTGGCCGGCACCCCGGAAATGGACCTCGAGTGCATCGGGCAGGCTGCCGTGGCGACCGTTGGCGGCTTCCCAGGTGCGCGCCTCGGGATCGATCAGGAAGCGCTGGCGCTCCCCGGTGGCGATGGCCTGGGTGCGCGTGTAGCGCAGCTGGCTGGCCACTTCCTTGCCGGCGTTGCGCAGCCGCACGCCGTCGATGCCACCGTTCATGGCGGTGGCGGTGATCACCCCGATGATCGCGATCAGGGCAACCACGAGCAGCATCTCCAGCAGTGAAACGCCGCGCACGGCGTGCCGTCGCGACGTTGCACGAAGGCGGCGGGTGCGGCAGGGCGCGGCGGACGTACGCAAGCGCGCTTACTCGTACTTGATGTCCGCGTCGTAGCTGCTGCCGCCGACTTTGCCGTCCTTGCCCAGGCTGATCAGGTCGAACGGCTGGCCTTCGCCCGGTGCGCGGTATTCCAGTGCGTTGCCCCACGGATCGTTCAGCTCGCTGGCCTTGGCGTACGGGCCCAGCCAGCCGTTGCTGCCGCCCGGCTGGGTGACCAGGTCGTCCAGCTTGGCCGGCAGCTTGCCGGTATCGAGCTGGTAGTTCTCGATCTTGCCGGCCATGGTCTGCACCTGCGACTTGGCGATGTTGGCCTTGCCGCGATCGGCACCACCGAGCACGCGGCTGCCGACCAGGGTGAGCACCGCGCCGATCAGCACGATGACGATGATGATTTCCAGCAGGCTCATGCCCGACTGGTTGCGCGGCGAGGAAAAGCGGACCAGCTTGCGACGGTGGATCATGGAAGCTCCTTGCAGCATGTCGGAACGAAATGCGCCACGGCGGTCAGCCGATGGCATTGGTGAGGTCGTACAGGGGCACCAGCACGGCCACGATCACCAGGCCGACCACCGAGGCCAGCACCAGGGTGATCACCGGCACCAGCGCCGACAGCAGCCGGTCGATGGCGCGTGCGGTTTCCTGTTCAAAGGTATCGGCGGTCTTGAGCAGCATGACATCCAGCGCGCCGGATTCTTCGCCGACCTGGATCATCTGCAGCGCGAGCCGTGGAAAGCGCTTGCCCTTGGCCAGCGAGGCGGACAGGCCGTTGCCGTTCTTGACCTCGTCACTGGCCGCATCCACGTCGGCGGCCAGCGCGCGGTTGCCCAGCACGTTTCGGGCGATACCCAGGCCGGCCAGCAGCGGCACGCCGTTGCGCAGCAGCGTGCCCAGCGTGCGCGCCAGGCGCGCGGTTTCCAGCTTGGCCACCAGCCCGCCGATGCCCTTGCGCTGCAGCAGCCAGCCATCCAGCGCCAGGCGCGCTGCGGGCTGGCGCAGCTTGCGTTCGGTCACCAGCAGCGCCAGCGCCGGCACCACGATCATCGCCAGCCAGCCCTCGCGCACCACCAGCCCGGCGCTGAGCACCCACTGGGTGAACCA
Organism: Stenotrophomonas sp. PS02300; assembly: GCF_029959395.1. Lineage (NCBI taxonomy): Bacteria > Pseudomonadati > Pseudomonadota > Gammaproteobacteria > Lysobacterales > Lysobacteraceae > Stenotrophomonas > Stenotrophomonas sp. PS02300. Next base: position 51,904 of record NZ_JASCOP010000012.1, on the reverse strand, counting down.
CGGCAGCGCCACGTCCAGGCTTTCGTACATCTGCGCGAACTGCGGCACCACGTAGCCCAGCAGGAACAGCAGCGCCCCGCCGACCACCGCGAGCAGGATCGCCGGGTAGATCAGCGCGTTGATCACCCTGCCCTTCAGTTCCTGGCTGCGTTCCAGGTAATCGGACAGCCGCTGCAACGTGTCGTGCAGGCTGCCACCGGCTTCGCCGGCACGCACCATGTTGATGTACAGCCGCGAAAACAGCCCGTGCTGGCGTTCCAGCGCGGTGGACAGCGCCGCACCGCCACGCACCACGTCGCGGATGTCGGTGATCACCCGGCGGCTGCGTTCGTCTTCGGGCAGTTCGAGCAGGATGGTCAGCGCGCGGTCCAGTGGCTGGCCGGCACCGAGCAGGGTGGCCAGCTGCTGGGTGAACTGCACCAGCGCGCCGCCGTCGAACGGCTTGCGCCGCAGCAGCGCCGCCCACGAGGTGCCGCCCGCGCCGCCCTCGGCGGCCAGGCGCGCCTCCATCGGCAGATGGCCCTGGTCCTGCAGCTTCGCGGCCACGTCGGCTTCGCTGGCGGCCTCCATCTGGCCGTCGAACAGCTCGCCGTGCGCGTTGAGGGCCTTGTAGCGGTACTGCGCCATGCTCAGCTTTCCTCGGTCACGCGCAGTACTTCTTCGAGCGTGGTGTGGCCCATCAGCGCCTTGGCCAGGCCATCCTCATACATGGTGCGCATGCCGGCGGCGCGGGCGATCTGTTCCACTTCGCCCATGCCGGCGCGGCGCATCACCGCGCGCCGCAGCTCGTCGTTCATCACCAGGAATTCCATGATGGTGGTGCGCCCCAGGTAGCCGGTCGGCGCGATCGCCGAGGGCTGCGCGCGGTAGAGGTAGATGTCCCCCTCCGGTTGCAGGCGGCGCAGCCCGAACTTCTCGATCTCCTCCGGCGAGGCCAGGTAGCGCAGCGCGTGCTGCGGTTCCAGCCGGCGCACCAGGCGCTGGGCCAGGATGCCGTTGATGGTGGAGGTGAGCAGGTAGTCTTCCACGCCCATGTCGAGCAGGCGGGTGATGCCGCCGGCGGCGTTGTTGGTATGCAGGGTGGACAGCACCAGGTGGCCGGTCAGCGCGGACTGGATCGCGATGCGCGCGGTTTCCAGGTCGCGCATTTCGCCGATCATGATGATGTCCGGGTCCTGGCGCACGATGCTGCGCAGCGCGTTGGCGAAGTCCAGCCCGATCTGCGGCTTGGCCTGGATCTGGTTGATGCCTTCGATCTGGTATTCGACCGGGTCCTCGACGGTGATGATCTTTACATCGGCCGTATTGAGCTGGCTCAGCGCCGTATACAGCGTGGTGGTCTTGCCCGAGCCGGTGGGGCCGGTGACCAGCAGGATGCCGTGCGGCTGCTCGAGCACCTTGCGGAACTGCGGCAGGAACGCATCGGTGAAGCCGAGCCGATGGAAATCGAACACCACGGTGTCGCGATCGAGCAGGCGCATCACCACGCTTTCGCCGTGCGCGGTGGGCACGGTGCTCACGCGCAGGTCCAGTTCCTTGCCCTGCACGCGCAGCATGATGCGACCATCCTGCGGCAGGCGGCGCTCGGCGATGTTCAGCCGCGCCATGATCTTGATGCGGCTGATCACCGCGGCGGTGAGGTTGGCCGGCGGGCTTTCGCCTTCGATCAGCACGCCATCGACGCGATAGCGCACCTTCAGCCGGTTCTCGAACGGTTCGATGTGGATGTCCGACGCGCGCAGTTCCACCGCCCGCTGGATCACCAGGTTGACCAGGCGGATCACCGGGGCTTCGGAGGCCAGGTCGCGCAGGTGCTCGATATCGTCGACCACGCTGCCTTCGCCGTCGGCGGTTTCGATGATGGCGCCCATCGCGCTGCGGCCCTGGCCGAACCAGCGTTCGATGACGTCATCGATCTCCGAGCGCAGGCCCACGTGCAGGCGCACCGGCACCGCCATTGCCAGCTGCACCGCATCGGCGGTGTACGGCTCCTGCGGGTCGCTCAGCCACAGGTCGAGCACGCCGTCGTGCAGCGCCAGCGGGCAGGCATGGAATTGTTTGAGGAAGCGCAGCGACAACGGCAGCGCATCGATCAGGGATTCGGGGGGCGCTTCGGGAACGCCCTTGCCCTCCAGCAGCGGCAGCCCCAGCACGTCGGCACAGGCCTGCGCGTGGTCGCGTTCAGACACCAGGCCCAGCCGCACCAGCAGCGGCAGCAGGCTGCCACCGGCTTCACGCTGCAGCGGACGGGCGCGGGCCAGGTCGGCCTCCTTCAGCCGCCCGTTGCGCAGCAACAGCGCCACGATGCGGGTTTCCGCATCCATGGCTGACTCTTCAGCAAGATCGTGGGTTACCGCATTCACGAAAGCTCTCCTGGCGACCCGCAGACTTTAGCAGTTCGCCGTGATGCCACATGCGGTGGTGGCCAATGAAAAACGGGAGCCCGTCACATGACGGGCTCCCGCAGGGTGCTGCCGACCGTTACTGGACGGCCTGGATGCTCACGTTGCTGTAAGCCGATTCACCCACCAGCTTGATGTAGTAAGTGCCCGCCGCCGGTGCGGTGAAGCGCACGGTTTCACTGTTGCCCGGACGCGAGGACTTGGCATCGAAGTCGGTCGCGGTCGGCTCGGCGCCGGCGCTGACGTACAACGACACGTTGCCGCTGCCACCGTAGGTGAGGAAGCTGAGCGTCTTGCCCGCCGTCGCTTCGAAGCTGTACAGCGTTTCGCTGCCACCGGCACCGGTCAGCCCGCTGACCGCCACGCGGTTGGTAAGCGGCGTCGCATCCGGCGCGCAATCGACCGTGCACGGTTCTTCCAGGGCCTTGTCCAGTGCCCCCTTGGCGTCGACGATGCCGCTGCCGATCGGGGTGGCCGCCGGGATGGTCACCGGGAAGTTGCGGGCGCTCTGCTTGAGCAGGGTCTCCAGCTGCGCCGGGGTCAGCGGGTCCTTGCCGGCCGAGGCCAACGCGCCCTGCACCAGCGCGGCCACGGCGGCAACGTGCGGCGAGGCCATCGAAGTGCCGCCCATGCCCATGTAGCTGTAGGCGCCGGAGGTCGGGGTGGTCAGGCCGTTGTAGCCGGCCTGCCAGACGTAGCCGCCCGGGTTGCCATCCACGCCGCCGCCACCGCCCGGACCGGACAGGTCCACGGCCGCGCCGAAGTTGGAATACGACGCGATGCCGCCGGTGATGCGGGTGGCACCCACGGCGATCACGTTGGCGCAGCTGGCCGGACGGTAGCCCGAGGCATTGGACGCCTGGTTGCCGGCGGCCACCACCACGGTGGTGCCGCGCGAGACCGCGCCGTTGATCGCATCCTGGTAGGCCGGGTCGCACGCACCACCGCCGCCCAGGCTCATGTTGATCACTTCGGCCGGATTCGGGTTGGCCGGCACGCCGGCTACGGTGCCACCGGACGCCCAGGTGATCGCATCGGCGATGTCGGACAGGTAGCCACCGCACTTGCCGAGCACGCGCACCGGCAGCACCTTGGCCTTGTATGCGAGGCCGGCCATGCCGACCGTGTTGTTGGTCGCCTCGGCGACCGTACCGGACACGTGGGTACCGTGCCAGGAGCTGTCTTCGGCGAGCGAGCCGGCATAGCACTCGTTGTCGTTCTCTACCCAGTCGCCGTAATCCAGCGCACCGGGCACGCGTTCATCGGTGGGACGGCGCGAGGTTTCGGCATCGCTGATGAAGTCATAGCCTTCCAGCAGGGTACCGGCGGCGAAGTCCGGGTGCTGCGGCAGGATGCCGGTATCGAGCACCGCCACCACGACGCCTTCACCCTGGGCCACGTCCCACGCGGCCGGCGCGTTGACACCGCCGGTGGCGCTGTGAAGGTGCCACTGGTACTGCTGGTAGTACTGATCGTTCGGCACCAGCTGCGCGGTTTCCTTGGCGCGCACATCGGCGCGCTGCAGCTTGACGTCCACCGCAGCGTACTGGACCGACGGGTCGGCCTGGATTTCCTTCAGCACTTTCTGCAGGTCGGCCTGGCTGAGCTTGCCCTGCAGGCGGATCACATCGGCACCGGTGCCGAGCCGGCGCAGCACCTGCGGGCTGGCCGCCGCGGCACGCGAGGCGGTGGCGCCAAGGCTGGCGCGCGAGACCGCCGAGGTCACCGTGGACAGCTTTGCCGAGCGGTCGGAGGCGGCCGCGCTGCCGGGCGCGTACTTGACGATGATGCGTTGGGAACCCTGTTGGGCGACGCTGGCCTGCTTCGCGGGTTCCTTGACCGGCAAACCGGCGGCATAGGCGCTGGCGCCCACGGACAGCGACAGCACGGCGGCTGCCAGCACGTTGATGCGAAGGTTCTGCTTCTTGGTCACGGTGTAATCCTCTTCAAGGTCATGGATCAAACGACTGTTCAGGCCAACACTCCATGCGGAAACCCCGGCCGGCCCTGGCCAGGGTTTCCGTGACCCGCCCCCTCAGGCCTTGCATTGCTTTGCTTACCAGCCGAAGCCGGCACCGACGCCGACCGAGCTGTCATCGCTGCTGAACGCACCGCCGACAGTGACGGTGGCGCGCTCGCTGAGCGCACGCTGGTAACCCAGCGACAGCGCCGATTCGCCGCTCTGGAAGCCGACACCGACGCCGACGCGGTTCTGCGTGCGGATGCCGGCGGCACTGGTGGCCATGTTCAGCATCGCGGCGTTCATCGCCCCCTGGCGATCGATGCGACGGTCCTGATGACGCAGGCGTTCGTCGATTTCACCCTTGTAGATGTCGAACGTGTCGGCCATCGCGCTGTAGCGCTGGTCGGTGTAGCTGTTGGCGGCGGCGACGCCACCATCCAGCTGGCCCTTGTTGACCGCATCGGTGGCGGCGCTGCCGGCGGCCACGTTGGTGACCTGGCGTTCGGCACCAACGGCACCCACCGAGACCGTGTCGGCGCGGTCGGCGACCGAGCCCTGGCCCAGCGCGACCGAGTTGGCGGCCGTGGCGCTGGCCCCCTGCCCGATCGCGGTGGCCGAGGCCCCGCTGGCCACCGCACCGTCGCCCATCGCCACCGAGGTGACCGGTGCCACCGCTGCCACAGGCTGCGGGGCGCCGACACTGGCGGCGGTCGGCGTGCCCTGCACGACCGGCGCATCGGCACTGGCCACGCGGGCGGTGTCGCTGCTGGCGGCCGTGGTCGCCGCGGTATCGGCAGCATCGGGTGCGGCAGCCACGCTGGCGGTGGACGCCGATGCGGTGCGCGCGCGCGCCGCGTTGCTGCCACCGTTGGCCACGCGCTGGTCGAGGTCGGTGACCTTGGCATCCAGCGCGCCCAGCGCATCGCCCACGTTGTTGTAGGTGGTGCCCTGGATCACGTAGTTGGGCGCCACGAACACGCCCTGCATGCCGATGCTGGCGCCGCCGCCGAGGAAGCTGGCGGTGTCGGTCAGGGCCTGGAACAGCTGGCCGCCGTTGACGGCCTGGCGGCTGCCGCTGGCGATCGAACCGGTGGCGACGTTATCCAGCGTGGTGCCGTCCAGGCCGGACAGGGTGAGCGTGTCGCGGGTGCTGTCGTCGTAGGTCAGCGCGTTGGCGGTGACGTTCTCCACCGAGCCGATGCGGTCGTCGATGTCACCGACCCGGGTTTCCACTGCGCCCACGCGCTGGTTGGTGGTGTTGAGCTGGCCGCCGGTCACCGCATCGGTGCTGCCGGCGGCGATGCGACCGGCCGCGACATTGACGATGCGACGGGTGGCCGGCGAATCGGTGCCGTTGCCGCCACCGACCGAGACCACGTTGGCTTCCACCGCACGCGAGCCCGCGCCCAGGGCCACCGAATTGGCCCCGGATGCACCCGCGCTGGAACCGATGGCGATGCCGTTGGCGCCGTTGCTGACGAACGCACCGTTGCCGATGGCCACGCCGTTGGTGGCGTTGGTCGAGGCCAGGCGGCCGAGCACCGTGCTGTTGTCGCCGCGTGCGGAGGCATCGGCGCCCACGGCGGTCGCGCCGGTGGCCGATGCGGTGGCCGCGGTGCCCAGCGCGCTGCTGCGGGTGCCACTGGCGGTGGCGCCGGAACCGGCCGCCAGCGCATCGGTGCCACTGGCGGTGGCGACGCCGCTGCCGCTGGCCTTGAAGCGCTGGCCGACCGCGTCTGCGGTGGCGGACACGCTGTCCAGCTGCGCCTTGTTCACCGCATCGGTGGCATTCACTGCCGCGCCGACGTTGGTGATGCGGCGCGTGGCCGGACCGGTGGTGCCGTTGCCGCCACCCACCGAGACCACGTTGGCTTCGGTGGCGCGCGAGCCTGCGCCCAGGGCCACGCTGCCCGTGCCGCTGGCCCAGGCGCTCTTGCCCAGCGCAGTGGCGTTGAGGCCACTGTAGGCGTAGCTGTCCTGGCCGATCGCGGTGGAGCCGGCCGAGGTGGCCCAGGCCAGCTGGCCCACGGCGGTGGTCTGTGCCGCAGTGGCCCAGGCACTGGCGCCGCCGGCGAAGCTGTTGGCCCCGCTGGCCTGCGCGCTGTTGCCGATGGCGATGCCGTAAGCACCCGAGGCGGTGCTGCCCCAGCCGAACGCGGAGGCGTAATCGCCACTGGCTTCGGCGCCGTAGCCCAGCGCGGTGGTACGCACCCCGCTGGCGGCACTGAACGCGCCGACGGCGGTGCTGTAGTCGCTGCCGGCTTCGGCGCTGTAGCCGAAGGCCGACGACTGCACCCCGGCCGACGTGGCGCCGGCACCGCTGGCGGTGCTGAACGCACCGGTGGCCTGTGCGCCGGCACCCAGTGCCGTGGCGCCGGTGCCGCTGGCGCTGGTGGCCTTGTCCAGCAGCACGTTGCCGTTGGCATCTTCGTAGTACAGCGAACCACCGATGGCGGTGGCCGAATCGGCGGTGGCCGAGGCGTTGTAGCCCGACGCCGATGCATAGCGACCCGACGCCAGCGAACCGCTGCCGTAGGCCGACGCACCGGTGCCGAACGCGTTGGACGCTTCGCCTGCGGCGGTGGCGTAGGTGCCATCGACGTAGCTGCCCACGTCATCGCCATTGCCGCTGCCCGAGGCCTTGAAGTAGCGGTTGGTTTCCTCGGCGGTATCGGCCACGGCGTTGAGCTGGTCGAGGTTGACCGCGTCGGTGCCTTCGGTACCGGCGGCCACGTTGGTGATCTGCCGCTGCGCGGTGGCGGTGCCGACCGAGACGCTGTTGTCGCGGTCCGCGCTGGAGCCCGCGCCCAGGGCCACGCTGTTCACGCCGGTGGCCGTTGCGCTTTCGCCCAGCGCGGTGGCGCTGGCCGCATCGGCCCACGAGTTCCAGCCGACCGCGGTGGCGTAGTCATCGGTGGCCCAGGCACCGGCACCGAAGGCCGATGCGCCGGTGCCCGATGCACGTGCCGGAATGAACCCGAAGAACGTGCTGCCGCCGACGGCGACGCTTTCGTCGCCGGTGGCTTCGCTGAACTCACCCACCGCAACCGCACTGGCACCGGAGGCGGTAGCCGCTGCGCCGACGGCGGTGGCGTAGGCATTGGACGCAACCGCGCCGTAACCCAGTGCCGACGACAGTTCGCCCGTAGCTTCACTGTAGCCACCGAACGCCGACGCACCGGCTTCAGACGCCGTGGAACGGAAGCCGTTGGCGGTGGCCTGCTGGCCCGACGCGATGGCTTCGCTGCCACCGGCCGTGCTGTACGCACCGGAGGCCTGCGCACCGGCGCCCACGGCGCTGGCACCGATCTCGCTCGCGGCGGCACCGTTGCCGATGGCCACGCTGTCTTCGCCGGTCGCCTGGGCCTCGCTGCCCAGCGCCGCCGCACCGTCACCGCTGGCGAGCGCGTTGAAGCCGATGGCGGTGGCGTTGTTGGCCAGCGCGTTGGCACCACTGCCGAGTGCACTGGCGCCATCACCGATCGCATTGGACGCTTCACCCGCCGCCAGTGCGTTGTCGCCTTCCACATAGGCGCCGGCATCGCTGTCATCGCTGCCGCTGGCCTGGAAGTACTTGCTGGTGGTTTCGGCCACCGCCGCCACTTCCTTCAGCTGCGCCACGTTCACCGCATCGGTGTCTTCGGTACCGGCCCCCACGTTGGTGATCTGGCGGTCAATCGCGTCATGCACCACGCCGGCCGCATCGGTCCAGGCTTCGGCCGCACCGACCGATACCGTGTTGGCACGGTCAGCCAGCGTGCCGGCGCCGAGCGCGACACTGTTTTCGGCGTCCTTGGTGGTCCAGGTATTGCTGCCCACCACGGTCGCGTTCAGCGCCTGCGCGTAGCTGTTGTAGCCGACCACGGTGGCGCCGTCCTCGGTGGCCCACGCCTCGCTGCCGACGGCCGTGGTCTGGATGCCCTGGGTGCTGCTGTTGGCATCGGCACCGGCCAGGGCGTTGAAGCCGACCGCCACGCCGTTCTGTGCGGTGGCCGCGTTGTTGCCCAGCGCCACGCCGTATTCGCCGGCGTTGGCCTGCACGCCGAACGCGGCACCGGCCACGTTGGCACGCGTGCCCTGGCCCACCGCGGTGGCGACTTCGTCCGCATAGCTGTAGGTACCGATCGCGGTACCGAAGAAGGCCGCCGTGGCGCCCGCACCGAATGCACTGGCGGCCCAGCCGTCGGCCGTGGCGAAGTTGCCGATGGCCGTGGTTTCGCGCCCCAGTGCCCACGCGCCGTAACCCACGGCGGTGGAGGCCAGGCCAGTGGCTTCCGAACCGGCACCGATGGCGACCGCGCCGAAGCCCTGCGACAGCGCGCCGCCGCCGATGGCCACCGAGGCGTTGCCGCTGGCCGCGCTGAGGTCACCCACCGCCACCGCACCTGCACCGCTGCTGGCGGCATTGCTGCCCACGGCCACCGCGTTGTCGGCCGTGGCCGTGGCATTGAAGCCCACTGCGGTCGCCTCGTTGGCAACCACCGTGCTGCCCGCACCCAGCGCGGTGGCGCCGTTGCCGATGGCGTTGCTGGCTTCACCGGCGGCCAGCGCATCATCGCCGTCGACGAAGGCACCGGCATCGCTGGCATCGCTGCCGCTGGCCTGGAAGTACTTGCTGGTGGTGGCGGCCGCATCGGCCACCGCGTTGAGCTGGTTGAGGTTCACCGCATCGGTGCCGTCGGTACCGGCGGCGACGTTGGTGACCTGGCGCTCACTGCCAACGCTGCCGACCGACACGCTGTCGTCGCGGTCGGCGATGGAATCGGCACCGAGCGCGACGCTGTTTTCGCCTTCGGAGGTGGCGGCATTACCCAGCGCAGTGCTGTTCAGGCCCGGCGACCATGCGCCGCCGCCGACGGCGGTGGAGTAGTTGCCGGAGGCTTCGGTGGGCAGCAGGCCGAACAGCGCGCCACCGATGGCCACGCTGTTGGTGCCGCTGGCCAGGCTGCCCTGGCCGGTGGCGGTGCTGTACGCGCCGCTGGCTTCGGCGTCGCCGCCGAGCGCCACGCTGTTGGACCCGGTGGCCTGGGCGAAGCTGCCCAGCGCGGTAGCGTTGAACGCCGTGGCGGCGGCATAGCCACCGATCGCGGTGGTGTAGCCGGCGGTCGCTTCCGAGGCAAAGCCGTAGCCGGCCGACAAGGTGCCGCTGACCACGCTTTCCGCGCCGACCGCAGTGGCGCCCGAGCCGCTGGCGGTGCTGTAGTACCCGAGCGCCACCGACTCCTCACCGGCCGCTTCGGACAGCGCGCCGCTGGCAAGGCTGCCTGCGCCGGAGGCGATGCTGGCCGCGCCATTGGCGGTGCTCTGCTCACCCGAGGCCAGGCTTTCGGCGCCATTGGCGGTGGCGTATTCGGCGGTGGCCTGCGCATCGGCGCCGGTGGCCGTGGCACTGCCCGCGCTGGCCAGTGCATTCAGGCCAACCGCGGTAGCGCCATCCGCCAGGGCGAACGCGCCACTACCCACGGCCGAGGCACCGGTGCCACTGGCGAAGCTGCTGGAACCCACCGCCGTGGCGTAATCGCCATCGGTAGCGGCGTTGGAACCGGCGGCCACGCTTTCCTCGCCACCAGCGACGGCGACGCCATCCCCCGTGGCCTGGAACTTGTCGGTGGCCGCAGTGAGCTGGTCGACGTTCACTGCATCGGTGCCTTCGGTACCGGCCGCGACCTGGGTGATCTGGCGCTGCTGGTCGTCGTTGCCGACCGACACCGTATAGGCACGATCGGCGCGTGCGCCGGCGCCCAGCGCCACCGCGTTGGCGGCACTGGCGTTGCTGCCGGCACCGATGCCGATGGCGCTTTCACCGCCGGCCACCACGTTGGTGCCGATGGCGATGGTGTTGATGCTGTTGCCCAAGGCCTGGTAGCCCACCGCGACGCTGTTGTCGCCGTAGCCGAACGCACCACGGCCGAGTGCGGTGGAGCTGTTGCCGCGCGCCCAGCTGTTGTAGCCGACCGAGGTGGCACCGCTGCCATCGGCCCACGCCGCATAGCCCACGGCGGTGGCCTTGGCCTCGGTGGCCCACGCACTGGAACCGAACGCGGTGGCCCCATCGCTGGTGGCCCACGCATAGGCACCGGTCGCGGTGCTTTCGCTGCCGCTGGCGAAGGCGTTGTCGCCCTGCGCAACGCTGTATTCACCGGTGGCGCGCGACTTGTAGCCCTGTGCCAGGCTGTTGTCGCCGGTGGCCTGTGCGCCGCTGCCGTAGGCGTTGCTGAGCGCGCCGGTGGCCTGTGCACCTGCACCGACCGCGACGGCATCCTGCGCGGCGGTGGTACCGACCGTCACCGCGTTGCCGTCGGCATCCACGATCGGCGAGTTGTATTGGTCGTAGGCCTGGCCGACGCCACCAATGGCGACGCTGCCGTTGCCCGTGGCGGCGACATTGCGGCCGACGGCCACCGTGTCATCGCCCACTGCGGATGCACCGTTGCCCACCGAGGTGGCGCCTGCGCCGATCGCATTGCTGGCCTCGCCTGCCGCGAGCGCGCCATCGCCATCGGCGAACGCGCCGACGTCGCTGTCCTGCGAGGGGTTGGCTTTGAAGCGGTAGGCGGTGCCGTCTGCGGTCTCGGCGACGGCATCGAGCTGCGCCTTGTTGACCGCATCGGTGGCTTCGCTGCCGGCGGCGACATGGGTGATCTGGCGTTCGTTGTCGACATCGCCGACCGACACCGTGTTGTCGCGCACGGCAGTGGAGTTGGCGCCCAGGGCGACGCTGTTGGCACCGCGTGCGGTGCTGTAGAAGCCCACCGCCGTGCTCAGTTCACCGCTGGCCCAGCTTTCCGCACCCAGCGCGGACGCGCCTTCGCCCGGTGCGTAGGCGAAGTAGCCCACGGCGGTAGCTTCCGTGCCCGAGGCTTCGCTGAGCGTGCCATTGGCCACGGCGTAGTCGCCGCTGGCGATGGCACCGCCACCCACGGCGGTAGCGGCTTCGCCGCTGGCCTGGGTCTGCACGAAGAAGCCCAGGCCGGGAATCAGGTCGGCCGGGCCACCGATGGCGGTGCTGCTGGTGCCGGCGGCCACGCTCTGGGTGCCCACGGCGGTGGCGTAATCGCCGGTGGCGTTGGCCACCGCGCCGAACGCGGAGGACTGTGCACCGGCGGCGTATGCGCCTACGCCGTATGACGAGGCCGCGAAACCGGATGCTTCAGCGCTGGCGCCGACGGCGGTACCACCGACGCCTGCGCTCGTCGCACCGGTATCGACCGGCACGCCGCCGTTGGTGATCAGCGGGTTGCCGTCTTCATCGACGGCGGCGCCACCGACGGCGACGCTGCCCGGGCCATTGGCCTGTGCGTTGGTGCCGAAGGCCGCGCTGTTCTGGCCGCTGGCCAGCGCGTTGTAGCCCACGGCCGTGGCGTTCTGCGCAACCGCCGTGGCGCCGCTGCCGAGCGCGGTGGTGCCGTTGCCGAGCGCATTGGTGGCTTCGCCCACGGCCGTGGCGTTGTCGCCGTCGGCAAAGGCGCCGGCATCGCTGTCGGCGCTGCCGGTGACCTGCACGTACTTCGCCGTGGTGCCTGCGACCTCGCCCACTTCGTCCAGCTGGGCCTTGTTGACCGCATCGCCGGCTTCGGTGCCGGCGGCGACGTTGGTGATCTGCCGCTGCAGGCCGTTGTTGTTGCCGACCGACACGGTGTCCACGCGATCGGCATAGGAGCCGGCGCCGAGCGCGACGCTGCCCACTGCGACCGCTGCGGAGTTTGAACCCAGTGCCGCACTGAAGTCGGCGACCGCCGTGCTGAACGCACCCACCGCAATCGACGCTTCGCCACCGCTGCCGGCACCGCGGCCGAGCGAGGTACTGCCTGCGCCGATGGCCAGTGCGCCGCCACCGATGGCGGTGGCGCCGTCGGCGCTGGCTTCGGCCAGGCCGCCAATCGCCGTTGCCGCGCCGTTTTCACTGGCGGCGAACGCGGACGCGCCGAGCGCTACGTCACCGAGCCCGAACGCCATCGCGCTCTGCCCCACCGCAACGGTGGCGTCGCCGATGGCCAGGCTGTTCTGGCCGAATGCGCTGCCGCCCAGGCCCGCAGCAACGGCATCGCTGCCCACGGCCGTGGTGGCGTTGGCCAGCGCCTGGCTGTTGTGGCCGAGTGCGGTGGCGCCATCGCCGTCGGCGGTGGCATCGGCGCCGGCCGCAAGCGCGCCGTCACCGTCGATGCTGGCCGCATCGCTGTTGTTGTTCTCGCCGTCTGCCTTGAAGTAGCGCGTCGCGCTCGCGGCGGTGGCCGCCACGATATCCAGCTGCGCCTTGTTCACCGCATCGGTGGCTGCGGTACCGGCGGCCACGTTGGTGACCTGGCGTTCCTTGCCGGCATCGCCGACCGAAACGGTGTTGGCGCGTGTAGCGCGTGAGCCGGCGCCGAGCGCCACGCTGTTGGCCGCCGAGGCGGTGCTGTTGCTGCCGATGGCCACGGCGTTCGCGCCCGACGCGGTCGCATTGCCATCCACCACGCAGCTGTCGATCACGTTGCTGTTGAGCACCACGCAGTTGGCGTTGCCACCCACTTCCACCGACTGCGCATGCGCACCGGAGGGCGCGCCGGCCATGCCTAATCCCAGCGTCAACGCAATGGCGGCCGAGAGCACGGCGCCACCGCGCGTGTCGGAAGATCGTCGCTGATCGATGACCACGCCCGGGGTCTGGCTGCTGGCGAGTTCGGAGGCAACGACCATCTGCCCCAGTGCTTTGTTCCAGACCTTGCGATAAATCCGATTCATCGATGCGACTCCTGGTTGGCTGGTTTTGGGCAAAGCGACGCCAACGCCGGGCCGCGTGGCCCAACGTCCCCTGGGGGCGTTTTCCGCTTGATTTACTGCGTTGTGCCGGATGGCGCGCTCACGGCGCGATCAACGAACAGAGAACTCGCCATCCTTGCGGTTACTTCCGAACTGAACGATTGCAAACTGAGAACTCAGTGTTAACGCAGGGTTTTCAGAACGTCAAGACTTTGACAGTAGAAATTGTTCTAACGCGAGAAGCGTCACAAATTCGGCCATTCATGCGGCGCATTTGTTAGATGCATGTGAGTAACGATCATCACGCGTGAAACGCGATGTAACTCATTGCCGCGTATTGGTTCGCGCGTGCTGCACACGTGTATTTTTCACGTGGCCTTCACTGATGTGCGCTGCGCGCGCCGTGTTTCCATACGCCTGCGTCGCGAAAAACGCGCACGCACGCGATGGCGCGCTGCGACATCGGCAACGTGTGATGTGAAGACGGATTTGCGCGAATGGGAGGTGTTGCGTGGGCCGGCAAATGGCCGGCCCTACCCGTTCAACGAGCGTGGTGCGTCAGTTGCACCACACCCGGGCGTTGCGGAACATGCGCAGCCACGGCGAGTCGCCGTTCCAGTCGGCCGGACGCCAGCTCAGGTTCACCGCGCGCGGGGTGCGCTCCGGGTGCGGCATCATGATCGTCACGCGGCCATCGGTGGTGGTCAGGCCGGTGATGCCGTCGGGCGAGCCGTTCGGGTTCAGCGGGTACTGGCTGGCCACGTTGCCGTCGCCATCGACGTACCGCAGCGACACGCGCGCGGCGGCCTGGTCGACGGCGTTGGCGAACACCGCCTGGCCTTCACCGTGCGCCACCGCCACCGGCAGGCGCGAACCGGCCATGCCACGCAGCAGGATCGACGGCGATTCGACGATCTCCAGCAGCGCGGTGCGCGCTTCGAACTGCTCGCTGCGGTTGCGGCGGAACTGCGGCCAGTGCTCGGCACCGGGGATGATGTCCTTGAGCTGGCTCAGCATCTGGCAGCCGTTGCACACGCCCAGCGCAAAGCTGTCCTGGCGGGCAAAGAAGCTGGCAAAGGCATCACGCAGCGCGCTGCGCTCCAGCACCGAGGTGGCCCAGCCGCGGCCGGCACCCAGCACGTCGCCGTAGCTGAAGCCGCCACAGGCGGCCAGGCCGGTGAAGTCGGCAAGATCCACGCGGCCGGCAATCAGGTCGCTCATGTGCACGTCCACGCTGCGGAAGCCGGCGCGTTCGAAGATGTTGGCCATCTCGATCTGGCCGTTGACGCCCTGCTCGCGCAGCACCGCCACGCGCGGACGCGCGCCGGTGTTGATGAACGGCGCGGCCACGTCTTCGTTGAGGTCGAAGCTGAGCTTCGGCTTCAGGCCCGGCGCGGTGAAGCTGCGCGCGATGGCGCGCTCCTGGTCGGCGTTGTCGGGGTTGTCGCGCAGCTTCTGCATGGCGTGGGTGACCGACCACCAGGCATCGAACAGCGCTTCCCAGCGCCACTCCACCAGGCTTTCGCCCTGCAGCGAGACGCGCACCACCGGGGCGGTGGTCGGGCGGGCGATGCGCTGGGCGCATTCGGTCAGTGCATGGCGCTCGACCAGGTCGGCGAAGGCCGCGCGGTCTTCGCGGGCGATCTGCACCACCGCACCCAGCTCTTCGTTGAACAGGCTGCGGAACGGGTCATCGCCCCACGCATCCAGGGTGATGTCCAGGCCCTGGCGCGAGGCGAAGGCCATTTCGCACAGCGCGGCGAACGCGCCGCCATCGCTGCGGTCGTGGTAGGCCAGCAGCAGGCCGGACTGGCGTGCATCGCGGATCAGGTCGAAGAACGCACGCAGGCGCTGCGGGTCGTCCAGGTCCGGCACGGCACCGGCAAACGCCGGCAGCGCGCTGTGGTCGGCGTGCACCTGGGCCAGGATCGAACCGCCCAGGCGCTGCTTGCCGGCGCCCAGGCCGATCAGCCACAGCTCGCTGTCGGTCTCGCGGTCCAGCAGCGGGGTCAGCTGGGTGCTGGCATCGGCCACCGGCGCGAACGCGGTGATCACCAGCGACACCGGCGACACCGACTTGTGCGCCTCACCGGCGTCGTGCCACTGCGCCTGCATGGACAGCGAGTCCTTGCCGACCGGGATGCTCAGGTCCAGCTGCGGGCACAGTTCCATGCCCACCGCACGCACCGCGTCGTACAGCAGCGCGTCTTCGCCGTTGTGGCCGGCCGCGGCCATCCAGTTCGCCGAAAGCTTCACGGTTTCCAGCGCATCGACCGGGGCCGCGCACAGGTTGGTGATCGCTTCGCCCACCGCCATGCGCGCCGAGGCGGCGGCATCGAGCAGGGCCAGCGGGGTGCGTTCGCCGATCGACATCGCCTCACCGGCCAGCGTATCGAAACCGGCCAGGGTGATGGCAACGTCGGACATCGGCAGCTGCCAAGGACCGATCATCTGTTCGCGTGCGGTGAGGCCGCCGACGCTGCGGTCACCGATGGTGACCAGGAAGTTCTTCGACGCCACCGACGGGTGCGCGAGCACGCGCAGGCCGGCCTCGTGCAGGTCCAGGCCACCGGTCTTCAGCGCCGGCCAGCGCGGTGCCGGCGGGTGGGCGGTGTCGCGGTGCATCTTCGGCGGCTTGCCGAACAGCACGTCCATCGGCAGGTCGATCGGGGCATCGGCCGGGATGTTGCCGACGGTGGCACCGTAGGCCACCACCAGGCGTTCCTCGGCCGTGGCCACGCCAACGGCGGCGAACGGGCAGCGCTCGCGTGCGCACAGCGCGGCGAACTCGGCCAGGCGCGCCTGCGGCACGCCGAGCACGTAGCGCTCCTGCGATTCGTTGCACCACAGCTGCATCGGCGACAGCGACGGGTCGTCGGTGGGCACCTTGCCCAGGTCGATCACACCGCCCACGCCGGAGTCGTGCAGCAGTTCCGGAATCGCGTTGGACAGACCACCGGCGCCGACGTCGTGGAACCAGCGGATCGGGTTGTCCAGGCCGAGCGCGACGCAGCGGTCGATCACTTCCTGGCAACGGCGTTCCATTTCCGGGTTGTCGCGCTGCACGCTGGCGAAATCGAGGTCCTCGGCGCTTTCGCCGGAGGCCACCGAACTGGCGGCACCGCCGCCCAGGCCGATCAGCATGGCCGGGCCGCCGAGCACGATCACCGCATCGCCGGGCTGCAGCTTCAGCTTCTCGACCTGGACCTGGTCGATCGCGCCGAGGCCACCGGCCAGCATGATCGGCTTGTCGTAGGCGCGGGTCAGGCCATCGCCTTCGGGCAGCTCGAAGCTGCGGAAGTAACCCAGCAGGTTCGGGCGGCCGAACTCGTTGTTGAAGGCGGCGCCGCCGAGCGGGCCCTCCAGCATGATGTCCACCGCCGGGGCCATGCGCGGGTTCAGCGCGCGCGGCGCCTCCCACGGCTGCGGCAGGGTCGGGATGCGCAGGTGCGAGACCGAGAAGCCGGTCAGGCCGGCCTTGGGCTTGCCGCCGCGGCCGGTGGCGCCTTCATCGCGGATTTCACCGCCGGCGCCGGTGGAGGCGCCCGGGAACGGGGCGATCGCGGTCGGGTGGTTATGGGTTTCCACCTTGATGCAGAACGCCGAATCGACCACCGCTTCGCTGCGGTATTCGCCCGTGGCCGGGTCCGGCCGATAGCGCGCGGCCGGGAAGCCGGCCACCACCGCCGCGTTGTCGCTGTACGCGCTGAGCGTGTGCTGCGGGGTCTGCTGGTGGGTGTTCTTGATCATGCGGAACAGCGAATGGGCCTGGTCGGCGCCATCGATGGTCCAGCTGGCGTTGAAGATCTTGTGCCGGCAGTGCTCGGAATTGGCCTGCGCGAACATCATCAGTTCCACGTCCGACGGCTTGCGGCCCAGGTCGCCGAAGCGCTGGCGCAGGTAGTCGATCTCGTCCTGGGCCATGGCCAGGCCCAGGCGGCGGTTGGCCGCCTCCAGGTCTTCCAGCGCCACCCGCTCCAGCTCGCCACGGGCCGGCGCGGTGAACAGCGCCTGGGCCTGGGCGGCATCGTCCAGCACGGACTGGGTCATCGGGTCATGCAGCGCGCGGATCACCGCCTCGCGGGCGGCCGCGTCGGCCGGCCAGCCGGCCAGGTCGATGCGCAGGCCACGTTCCACCCGGCGGATCGGCTGCCCGGCGCCACGCACCAGCTCGGTGGCCTTGCTCGACCACGGCGACAGCGTGCCCAGGCGCGGCACCACGAAGCGGGAGATGGCCCCGGCCTCCTGCGGCGCCAGCGCGGGCTGGGCTTCCAGGATCCGGCTCAGGATCGCCGGGTCCGGGGTCGCATCGCCCTCGGTCTGGATGAAGTACACGTGCCAGGCACCGGTGATGCGCAGGTCGGCGGCCAGGGACTGCAGGCGGGATTCAAGACGTTCGCGGCGGAACGGCGAAAGGGCGGATGCGCCCTCGAGGACCATCATGTCCGGGGAACCGTGGTTGGAGACGGGGCCCACTATTGTACCGGTCCGTGCCCGCCGGTGGTCAGTCGCCGGGTCGGTTCCGGGCCGGCCGCCGCCGGTCAGGGCGAATGCACCGGCCGCCCGAACCTTGCGCTGGCGCACGGATTGGCCGGGCAAACCATGACAACGTTGCCACCACCTGCCAAGCCTCCCGCCCGGCAGGCCCGCGTCCGCCCCCTCTGCTGTTGCCGGCCTCTCTCACCGGCCCCGGACCTGCTGCAACGCTGGCCGACACCCTGCCGCCCAGCGCCCACCACCTGATCGGAGTACGACATGGCTGACCCGATTGCGCGCAGTACGGTGACATCGTTATCCCCCCGCGCCTCCCGCCACCGGCGCTGGCTGCTGGCCGCAGCCCTGGCCTCGGCGACACTCGCCCCGGGGCTGGCCCAGGCCGCCAGCTGTAGTGGCGTACCGGAATGGAACGGCAACGTGATCTACCTGGCCGGCAGCACCCTGCAGAAGGGCGGCGTGCTGTACCGGGCCAACCAGGACATCTGGAACGCCCCGCCCGACCACCCGGCCGGCGCGCCGTACTACACCAACCTGGGCGCCTGCGACAGCGGCGGCAGCAACCAGCCGCCCAGCGTCAGCCTGACCTCGCCGGCCAACGGCGCCAGCTTCAGCGCCGGCAGCACCATCACGGTCAGCGCCAACGCCAGCGATGCCGATGGCAGCGTCAGCAAGGTCGAGTTCTTCCGCGGCGGCACCTCGCTGGGCATCGACACCAGCGCCCCCTACAGCGTCAGCTGGAGCAACGCGTCGGCGGGCACCCACACCTTCAAGGCGGTCGCCACCGACAACAACAACGCGGTGACCTCGTCGGCGACGGTCAGCGTGACGGTCAATGCGGCCAGCAACGACACCACCCCGCCCAGCGTGCCCGGCGGCCTGGCCTCGCCCTCGAAGACCGCCACCACGGTCAACCTGGCCTGGAACGCGGCCACCGACAACAGCGGCGGCAGCGGCGTGGCCGGCTATGACGTGTACCGCAACGGCACCCTGGTCGGTTCGCCCAGCGCCACCCAGTACACCGACGGCGGGCTCACCGCCAGCACCAGCTATACCTACACCGTGCGCGCCCGCGACAACGCCGGCAACGCCTCGGCACGCAGTGCGTCGATCAGCGTGACCACCGCGGCCGGCGGCGGCAGCGGCGGCAACAAGCGCGTCATCGGCTACTTCACCCAATGGGGCATCTACGGGCGCAACTACCGGGTCAAGAACATCGACACCAGCGGGTCGGCCAGCAAGCTCACCCACATCAACTACGCGTTCGGCAACGTGCGCAACAATCGCTGCGAAGTGGGCATCACCCAGCCATCGGACCCGAACACGGGAGCAGGCGGGGATGCGTTCGCCGATTACACCAAGGCCTTCCAGGCCGGTGAAAGCGTCAGCGGCGGCGCCGATACCTGGGACCAGCCGCTGCGCGGCAACTGGAACCAGCTCAAGCAGCTCAAGGCCAAGCACCCGAACGTGAAGGTGCTGATCTCGCTGGGTGGCTGGACCTGGTCGCGCGGCTTCTCCAGCGCGGCGCAGCCGGCCAACCGCCAGGCCTTCGTGGCCTCGTGCATCGACGCCTACATCAAGGGCAACCTGCCGGTGACCGATGGTGCCGGTGGCGTGGGCGCGGCGGCGGGCGTGTTCGACGGCATCGACATCGACTGGGAATACCCGGTGGCATGTGGCCTGGCCTGCGGCACCCCGGCCGACAACGCCAACTTCACCGCGCTGCTGGCCGAGTTCCGCCGCCAGCTCGACGCGGTGCGCCCGGGCCTGTTGCTGACCGTGGCGGTAGGCGCGGGCATCGACAAGATCCGGGTGACCGATCCGGCGACGTATCACGGGTACCTGGATTACATCAACGTGATGACGTACGACTTCCACGGCGCGTTCGATCCGATCACCGGCCACCATTCGGCGCTGTTCAATTCGCCGGCGGACCCGTCCACCGGTGATACCAAGCTGTACAACAGCAACGATGCGATGGAAGCCTTCCTCGCCCGTGGCGTGCCGGCCAGCAAGCTCAACCTGGGCATCGGCTTCTACGGCCGCGGCTGGACCAACGTGCCCAACGTCAACAACGGCCTGTACCAGAGCGGCACCGCCGCAGCCGGTACCTACGAGGCCGGCATCGAAGACTGGAAGGTGCTGAAGAACCTCAACCATCCGATCTACACCGATGCGAATGCACGGGCCACCTGGAGTTACAACGGCACCACGTTCTGGAGCTTCGACACGCCGGCGCTGGTGACCGAGAAGATGGGCTACGTGAAAACCCAGGGACTGGGCGGCGCGTTCTTCTGGGAGTTCAGCGGCGATGACACCCAGGGCACGCTGGTGAACACCATCAGCAACGGGTTGAAGTAACCGACTGCAACGACGCGCCCGGGACCCTTGCGGTCCCGGGCGCTTTTTCTTTGCGCGCGTGAGCACTTTCTGGAAGCCGCCCGGCGACGCCTTTCAATAATGGCGGTCCTTCTTCTTACCGCACCTTGAACCCGATGCGTATCTCTACCGTCTTCCTGGGCATCGGCGCTGTGTTTGGCAGCAAGGATGCGAGCCGCGCCCTTGAACACCGGCGCGCGCTCAAGACGCCATTCATCACCAACATCGCCAACATCAACCGGGAATGGAAACAGTCGCGTCGGCGTGAGGGCTTCCGCAATCCGCTGGAGGTGCCGCTGCCTCGCTTCACGACGGGGCGCGCGCCTGTCTACGTGCAGACGGCGGTGACGCACTGGCGCGGATTGGATGATGCAATGCCTGCGGTGATCCTGCCGCGGGCAAGCCTGCTGTGCGCGCAACGCAGCTGGTTGCACCACGGCGCCAGCTGAGGCCTGGTCAACGCCCCGGCGCGTTCGCACCGGGGCGTGCGTGCATCAGCGGGCCTGGCGCTCCAGCGCCTTGACCAGCTGCGCCGGGGGCAGGTAGCCGCCCAGCTGGGTGCCATCGGCGGCGAACACTGCCGGGGTGCCGCTGACGCCCACCTGCTGGCCCAGCGTGTACTGCATGGCGACCGGGTTGGTGCAGTTCTTCGGCTTCACCGGCTGGCCCTGCTTGGCGCTGGTCAGGGCCTGGCGGCGATCGGCTGCGCACCATACCGAGATCATGTCGGTGTAGTCCTGGCTGCCCAGGCCCATGCGCGGGAAGGCCAGGTATTCCACCGTGATGCCCTGCCGGTTCAACTCCGGGATGTCCTGGTGCATCTTGCGGCAGTAGCCGCACTCGATGTCGGTGAACACCGTGAGCGTGTGCTTCGGGTTCGGCGCGGCGAACACGATGCGCTCACCGCGCGGCACGCCATCCAGCAGCTTCTTGCGGAAGGCCAGCAGGCCGGCGCTGCTGGCCGGGGTGCGGTTCTGGATGTCGTACGGCTGGGACTGCATCAGGTAGCGGCCGTCGTCGGAGACGTACAGCACCTGCCCGCCCACCAGCACTTCGCGGAAGCCCGGGAACGGGGCGGCCCCGATGTAATCCGGCTTGAACTTCGGATCCAGGCTGGCCAGCGCGCTGCGCACGGTCTGGTCGGCGTTGCCGTTGGCGGCAGGCGCCGCGGGGGTGGCCGCGCTGCTGCCCGGCTTGGGGGCCGGCGTGCCACCGGGGGCGGCCGGCTGGGCGCAGGCGGTCAGGCTGAGCGCACCGAACAGGGCCACGGTAAGAACTCGACGCATCTGTACATCCACGGGTGAGAGTGGGCGGATTCTCGCACAGCCGCCCCGGCGAAGCCTGTGAGGCCGAGTGAATTCTGGAAGTGCGCGGCACCCGCAGCGGGGATGATCCCATCCCCCGAATCGATCCCCGGCCGCATGCGCATTCCGTCCCCACTGCTCTGGTTCAAGGCACAGCTTGGCAGCACCTCGGCCAAGGTCGAGCTGAGTGTCCGCTCTCCCTGCAACGGCAACCGCTTCATTTCCGCCGTCGTTGCGATCCAGAATCGGGAGGCGCGTTTGACCCAGGCCTGGCGGCGTGACCAGCTGTCCGAGACGCAGCTGGTGGACCGCAGCCGGCACCTGACCGACCTGCGCCAAGCGCTGTATCACAATGCATCACCCCTCGCCCACGGCCGATCCATGCAGAACCTGCTGACCCGCATCGGCAATCTTTCGTCGGTGCCCGTCCCGCACAGTTTGTCGGGATCACTGGAGTCGCTTGCGTCACGTACCTCGGTGAACTCCCGGACCTCGATGGCATCGACCGAACAGTCCCACGGTAGCGCCCTGGATGTGCTGGCCCAAGCCGTCTGGAGCGGCCAGCTGAATTCACTCAAGCAACTCCGCGCCAAAGTCCTGGCAACGGCGGAACTGATCGGCGACGCCGATCCCTGCCGACTGCAGTCAGATGTCATTGCGGATGTCTTCGACGCGCTGCGGGCCCGTGCTCCCGTGGGTGCGAGCCTGGGCGCGGAATGGAGCGTGGTGCGCTACCTGCGGCGGGAAATGCTGACCAACAGCGATGGCCCTTACGGGCGCGTGGCAACCGACCGGCTGATCGACCCGGAGACGCTCGACCGCCATGCGGCGCTGCTCGCGCGACCGCTGCCCACCGGCGACGCTCCGCCGAAACCGCCCCGCTTGGGCCAACCGCGCGCCGTGAGCGTACCGCGCGACTGGCAACCGGGTGAATCCAGCGCCTGAACGGCGGCGCTAGCCGCGCGGGTGATGCTTGGCGTGCAGCTTCTGCAGGTGTTCGCGCGCCACCAGCGTGTAGATCTGGGTGGTGGACAGCGAGCTGTGGCCGAGCAGCATCTGCAGCGCGCGCAGGTCGGCGCCGCGGTTGAGCAGGTGGGTGGCGAAACTGTGGCGCAGCCCGTGCGGGCTGATCCGCACCGGGTCGATCCCGGCGAGCACTGCGTACTTCTTCACCAGGCCCCAGAACTGCTGGCGGCTCAGCGGGTGCAATGACGGCTCCAGAAACAGCGGCACCGCGCCGTCGCGCGCGGCGGGCACGGCACGCGTGCCGGCCAGTTGCGGGCGTGCTTCGCGCAGGTAGCGCTCCAGCCAGTGCTGGGATTCCTCGCCCAACGGCACCAGCCGTTCCTTGCTGCCCTTGCCGGTGACCCGCAGCACGCCCTGGCGCAGGTTCACCGCATTAGCCGGCAGTTCCACCAGCTCGCTCACGCGCAGCCCGGCGGCATACATCAGTTCCAGCATGGCGCGGTCGCGCAGGCCCAACGGCTGCGCCACGTCGGGGGCGGCCAGCAGCGCGTCGATCTGGCTTTCGGCCAGCGCCTTGGGCAGCAGACGCGGCAGCCGCGGCGGATCCAGCAGCGCGCTGGGGTCTTCGCTGCGTTGCCCGCGCCGCACCGCATCGGCGAAGAACGCGCGCAGCGCCGAGAGCAGGCGCGCGTTGCTGCGCGGCGACCAGCCGTGGCGTGCGCGCCAGGCCAGGTAATCGAACAGGCCGGCGCGGTCGATCCCGGCCAGTCCGCCGCCAGTGCCGTCGCGCCAGCGTGCCAGCCCCTCCAGGTCACGCCGGTAGCTGTCCAGGCTGGCCCGGGCCAGGCCCTGTTCGGCCCAGACCGCATCGAGGAAGCGTTGGATCAGCGCGTTGTCGTCGTCGCGCAGCTCGGGCAGGTGCTGCACCAGTTGGCGGCGCGCGGCGGGGGTGGTGGTGTCGGCCATGCGCACAGGATACGGAAACGGACAGCCGGCGCAGGTATGCTCGGCGCATGAGCACACCCACTGCCGTGGCAACCGACACCGCCCGCCCTGCATCACTGTTGCTGTGGCGGCTGCTGGCGCTGCTGTACGACTTCTTCCCGGCGCTGGCGCTGTGGATGCTGGTCGGCGCGCTGTTCACCGCCGGCTACGCCACGGGCCACGCCGCGCGCGACAACATCGCGCCGTTCAGTGCGCTGCAGTGGGTGCTGTGGCTGTGCTGCTGGGTGGTGACCGGTGTCTACGCCGTGGAAAGCTGGCGGCGCGGTGGCCAGACCCTGGGCATGCGGCCGTGGCGGTTGCAGGTGGTGGGCGCCGATGGCACCGCGCCCACCCGGAAGCAGCTGTGGCTGCGTTATGCGGTGGGTACGGTGTCGGTGCTGCTGGGTGGGCTGGGGCTGTGGTGGGCGTTGATCGACCGGCAGCGCCTGGCGTGGCATGACCGGATGTCCGATACGCGTATGCAGCGGCTGCCAAAACGGTAGGTACCCACCGTTGGTCGGTACGCATCAACGCGCAACGACCAACGGTCGTTGCCTATCGTCGGGTTGACCCGGCTCCCGGGTCAGCCCGACTTGCGCCGGAACAGCATGCCCGATACCACCAGCATCACGATCGGTGGCAGCGCATAGGCGATGCGGTAGTCGAACTTCAACGCACCGGCCATGCGCCCGAAGAACAGCTGCAGCAGCCAGAAGCCCAGCGCGAACAGGATGCCCAGGAACAGGCGCTTGCCCATGCCGCCGCTGCGCAGCGAACCGAACGCGAACGGGACGGCGGCCAGGCACAGCGCCAGTACGTTGAGCGGGTAGAACCAGCGGCTCCAGTAGATGTCCTCGTAATCGCGCGCGTCCAGCCCGTTGCGCTTGCGGTATTCGATGCTGGTGCGCAGGTCGCGCGCGGCCAGGTTGCGCGGCTTGGAGAACCCGGAGGCCAGCGCGCCCGCATCCAGCTTGGAATCCCACTTTTCGGTTTCCGCAGTGGTACGCGTGGCCGAACGCTCGCCGAAGGTATCGCGGCGCACCTTGTTCAAGGTCCAGCCATCGGCGGTGTGCTCGACCGTGCCGGCATGGGTCACAGACGCAATGTTGCCATCCGGTGCGATCTGGTACAGGCGCACGTCGCTGAGCACCAGGCGCGTGCCGCCGCCGGGCAGCAGCTGCTCATCGCCACTGGTCGCAGTGAGGAAGGTGTCGCCTTCGCGCACCCAGACGCCCGCATAACGCGACGCAGCAAGGTTCTGCCCGGATTTCGCACTGGCCCTGATGTTGTCGGAGCGGTTCTGTGCCCACGGTGCAAGCGTCTCGCCGTTCACCACCATCACCGCCGTCATCAACGACAACGCGATCGCCACCGAGGCACTCAGCCGCTTGCGCGACAACCCCAGCGCGCGCAGCGCGGTGAGCTCGGAGGTGGCGGCCATCTGGCCCAGGCCCATCAGCGCACCGATCACCGCTGCGGTAGGGAAGAACGTGTAGGCCCGGCGCGGCACGGTGTACAGCACCGAGGCCGCCGCATGGCCCAGCGTATAGCCGCCCTTGCCCACGTCCTTGAACTCGCCGGAGAACGCCATCACCACGTCCAGGCCGACCAGCACGGCCCAGGTCAGCAGCACGGTGCCGAACACCGCCCGGCCCAGGTAGAAATCAAACCGCATCGGGTGAAGCTTCATGCGGTCCTCCGCGGGCGCGAGAGCTTACCGTCGCGCAGGTACATCCAGATGGCCAGCGCCAGCAACGGCAGGCTCAACCACCACAACCCCAATGACGCCGGCACCTTGCCGTCGGCGATCCATCGGGTACCAATGAACATCAGGTTCATGCCGACCATGTAGGCAAGGAAGGCAAACATCATCCTCCCGTACCGCTGCTGGCGCGGCGAACTGCGCGCCAGTGGCAGGGTCATCAAGGCAAACGCCAGGGCGATGAGCGGGGGCGTGATGCGCGAATGCAGCTGCGCCTGGGCCTCCGGCCGGGTGTCGCCGAACAGCCGGCCGGTCGGCATCAGCTCGGGGTCGTTTTCGTCGCGGGTGATGGCGCCATCCGGCAGCGCAACGTCGTTGCGGGCGAAGGTCATCAGCCGGTAATCCAGCGCGCCGTTGGCCGGGCCTTCAACCTGGTGGCCGTCATCCAGCCGCAGATAGCGCTGCCGGTCGCCCTCGAAGAACATCTTGCCGCTCGCGGCCGACATCACCTCGATGCGGTCGCCCCGGCTGCGCTGTACGAAGACCCGCCCCAGCCCGCTGCCGTCGGCCGAGACCGAAGACAGGTAGACCACCCCGCCATTGGACAGCATGGTGAACTTGCCCGACTCCAGCCCGGCCATGACCAGGCTCTTGTTGGCGTCCTCGATCATCTGCTCGCTGGTCCGGTCGGCCCACGGGCCCAGCCACAGCGAGCACAGGCCGATCAGCCCGACCACCGGCAGCACCAGCATCAGCACCGGCCGCAGCAGCCGCTTGGGCCCCACCCCGATGGCGGTCAGGACCGCCATTTCCGAGTCCCGGTACAGCCGGGCGGTGGCCAGCAGCAGGCCCAGCATCAGCGCCAGCGGCAGGATCAGCGGCATGTAGACGATGAACTGCAGGCCCAGCTGGGAGAACAGCAGGCGGGCGGGCAGGCGGCCATCGGCGATGTTGCCGAGGATGTCCACCAGCACGCCGCCCACGCTTACTACCAGCAATACGATCAGGGTGGCCAGAAAACTCTGGACGAAATCACGCAGGAGATAGCGATCGAGCTTCGACATGGGGCGGTGGTTTAAACTCTCGGATTCGTTCGCGTGGTTGCCCAGTCTACTGACGGGACGTAAACAGCTCGCGATTGTACGTATTTGCCAACGGAATCTGATCAATGGCCCTGGAATTCACCCTGAACCACGCTGCCCCGGCCTCGGCCGAGGTCGACTGCGTCATCGTTGGCGCCTATGCCGACCAGACCCTGAGCCCGGCGGCACAGGCCCTGGACGCCGCTTCGGGCGGCCGTTTGACCGCCCTGGTCGCCCGCGGCGATGTCAGCGGCAAGACCGGCGCCACCACCCTGCTGCATGACGTGCCCGGCGTGAAGGCCCCGCGCGTGCTGGTGGTCGGGCTGGGCGAGCCGGCCAAGTTCAGCGTGCCCCAGTACCTCAAGGCGGTGGGCGATGCCAGCCGCGCGCTGAAGAGCGGGGTCATCCGCCACGCGCTGTTCACCCTGGCCGAGATCGAGGTCAAGGGCCGCGATGCCGCCTGGAACATCCGCCAGGCCGTGATCAGCGCCGACCACGCCGCTTACCGCTACACCGCCACCCTGGGCACCAAGAAGGCCGAGGCCCCGGGCCTGGCCACGCTGGCCATCGCCGGTACCGACAGCCAGGCGCTGACCCAGGGCCAGGCCATCGCCGCCGGCGTGCAGCACGCCCGCGAGCTGGGCAACCTGCCGCCGAACCTGTGCACCCCGGCGTACCTGGCCGAATCCTCGGTGGCCTTCGCCCAGGCCCATGCCGGTGCCGAAGCGGAGATCCTGGACGAGACCCAGATGGAAGCGCTCGGCATGGGTTCGCTGCTGGCCGTGGCCCGTGGCTCGGCCAACCGCCCGCGCCTGGTGGTGCTGAAGTGGAACAACGGCGGCGACGCCAAGCCGTACGTGCTGGTCGGCAAGGGCATCACCTTCGACACCGGCGGCGTGAACCTGAAGACCCAGGGCGGCATCGAAGAGATGAAGTACGACATGTGCGGTGGCGCCAACGTCATCGGCACCTTCGTCGCCGCCGTCACCGCCAAGCTGCCGCTGAACCTGGTGGTGGTGGTCCCGGCGGTGGAAAACGCCATCGACGGCAACGCCTACCGCCCATCCGACGTGATCACCTCGATGTCGGGCAAGACCATCGAAGTGGGCAACACCGACGCCGAAGGCCGCCTGATCCTGTGCGACGCGCTGACCTACGCGCAGCGCTTCGAGCCGGCCGCGCTGGTCGACGTGGCCACCCTCACCGGTGCCTGCCTGGTCGCCCTGGGCCACCAGACCGCCGGCCTGATGACCAAGCACGACGACCTGGCCAATGAACTGCTGGCCGCCGGCGAGCACGTGTTCGACCGCGCCTGGCGCCTGCCGTTGTGGGACGAGTACCAGCCGATGCTGGATTCCAGCTTCGCCGACGTCTACAACATCGGCGGCCGCTGGGCCGGCGCGATCACCGCCGGCTGCTTCCTGTCGCGCTTCACCGAAGGCCAGCGCTGGGCGCACCTGGACATCGCCGGCGTGGCCAGCGACGAAGGCAAGCGCGGCATGGCCACCGGCCGCCCGGTCGGCCTGCTGACCCAGTGGCTGCTGGACCAGGTCGGCCGCGCCCATGTCGCGGGCTGATTTCTACCTGATTGCCAAGCCGCGGTTCCTCACGGAGCCGCTGCGCCTGGTCTGCGAACTGGCCCGCAAGGCCAACGATGCGGGGTTGTCCACCCTGGTGTTGGCGCGTGACCAGGCCCAGGCCGAGGAGCTGGACGAGCTGCTGTGGTCGTTCGACGACGATGCCTACATTCCGCACCAGATCGCCGGCGAAGACGCGGACGAGGAAGAGGCGCTGGTGCTGATCGCCGCGCCGGGTACCGACGCCGCCGCGCGCCCGCTGGTGATCAACCTGCGCGACGACCCCTACCTGGGCGCCTGCGACCGGGTGCTGGAAGTAGTGCCGGCCGACCCGGAAGCCCGCGAGCCGCTGCGCGAGCGCTGGCGCCAGTACAAGGCGCTGGATTTCGACCTGAACAAGTACGACATGTAAGCCCGGCCCGGCACCCTTGATCGGTGCCGCCGGTGCCCTGATCCTTCAACGATTGCCTCCTGGTTGCCCCCGCATGACCCAACTTGCCTCCAGCTACGACCCCAAGACCTTCGAAACGGAGCTGTACGACTCCTGGGAGAAGGCCGGGCACTTCAAGCCGTCCGGCAAGGGCGAGCCGTACACCATCCTGCTGCCGCCGCCGAACGTGACCGGCACGCTGCACATGGGCCATGCCTTCCAGCAGACCCTGATGGATGCGCTGGTGCGCTACCACCGCATGCGCGGCTACGACACGCTGTGGCAGGTGGGTACCGACCACGCCGGCATCGCCACCGAAATGGTGGTGTCGCGCAACCTGGCGCTGGCCGGCAACGGCGAAAGCCGCGATTCGCTGGGCCGCGACGGGTTCATCGAAAAGGTGTGGGAGTGGAAGGCGCAGTCGGGCGACATCATCGAGCGCCAGATGCGCCGCATGGGCACCTCGGCGGACTGGTCGCGCAGCACCTTCACCATGGATCCGCAGCCGTCCGAAGCGGTGGTCGAGGCGTTCCTGCGCTGGCATGAGCAGGGCCTGATCTACCGTGGCCAGCGCCTGGTCAACTGGGACCCGGTGCTGAAGACCGCCATTTCCGACCTGGAAGTGGAAAGCGTGGAGGAAGACGGCTTCCTGTGGTCGATCAGCTACCCCCTGGCCGACGGCAGCGGCAGCCTGACCGTGGCCACCACCCGCCCGGAAACCATGCTCGGCGACACCGCCGTGATGGTGCACCCGGAAGACGAGCGCTATGCGCACCTGATCGGCAAGATGGTGAAGCTGCCACTGACCGACCGCGAGATCCCGGTGATCGCCGATGATTACGTCGACCGCGAGTTCGGCACCGGCGTGGTCAAGGTCACCCCGGCGCACGATTTCAACGATTACCAGGTGGGGCTGCGCCACGACCTGCCGATGATCAACCTGTTCACCCCGGTGGCGGCGATCAACGACAACGCCCCGGAAAAGTACCGCGGGCTGGATCGCTACGAAGCGCGCAAGGTGGTGCTGGCCGAGCTGGAAGAACTGGGCATCCTGGTCGAGACCAAGGCGCACAAGCTGCAGGTGCCGCGCGGCGACCGGACCGGCCAGGTGATCGAGCCGTACCTGACCGACCAGTGGTTCGTGAAGATGGACGTGCTGGCCAAGCGCGGCCTGGAACTGGTCGAGAACGGTTCGATCCAGTTCGTCCCGGCCAACTGGATCAACACCTACCGCCACTGGATGGAAAACATCCAGGACTGGTGCATCAGCCGCCAGCTGTGGTGGGGCCACCGCATTCCGGCGTGGTTCGATGACGCCGGCACCTGCTACGTCGGCCGCGACGAGGCCGACGCGCGCGCGCGCGCCAACCTGGGCGCCGACGTGGTGCTGCGCCAGGACAGCGACGTGCTGGAAACCTGGTTCTCCTCGCAGCTGTGGCCGTTCTCCACCCTGGGCTGGCCGAACGAGCAGGCCATGGCCGAGCGTGGCTTCGAGCGCTACCTGCCGTCGTCGGTGCTGATCACCGGCTTCGACATCATCTTCTTCTGGGTGGCCCGCATGATCATGGCCACCGACAGCTTCACCGGGAAGATCCCGTTCAAGGACGTCTACATCACCGGCCTGATCCGCGATGCGCAGGGCCAGAAGATGTCCAAGTCCAAGGGCAACGTGCTCGATCCGCTGGACATCATCGACGGCATCTCCATCGACGACCTGGTCGCCAAGCGCACCACCGGGCTGATGAAGCCCAAGGACGCGCCGAAGATCGAGAAGGCCACCCGCAAGGACTTCCCCGACGGCATCATCGCCCACGGTGCCGACGCGCTGCGCTTCACCATCGCCGCGCTGGCCACCCATGGCCGCGACATCAAGTTCGACATGAGCCGCGCCGAGGGCTACAAGAACTTCTGCAACAAGCTGTGGAACGCCAGCCGCTTCACCCTGATGAACACCGAAGGCGCGCAGTTCAACGGCGTGCCGCAGCCGCGCACCGATGCCGAACGCTGGATCCTGGCGCGGTTGGCGGCAGTGTCGGCCGAGGCGCAGGCGCACTACGCCAACTACCGCTTCGACCTGCTGGCGCAGGCGCTGTACGAGTTCGCCTGGAACGAGTTCTGCGACTGGTTCCTGGAGCTGACCAAGCCGGCGCTCAACGGCGACAACGCCGACGACGCGGCCAGCACCCGCCACACCCTGCTGTACGTGCTCGAAGCGCTGCTGCGCCTGCTGCACCCGCTCACCCCGTTCGTGACCGAGCAGCTGTGGCGCCAGGTGGCCCCGCGCCTGGGCCTGGACGGCGACACCATCTCGCTGCGCCCCTACCCGACCGCGGACGAGTTCGCCGGCGATTTCGTGCGCGCCGAGGCCGACGTGGAATGGCTGAAGTCGATGGTCAGCGCGCTGCGCCGCGTGCGCAGCGAACTGAACGTGCCGCCGGCCAAGCAGGTCGGCCTGCTGCTGCAGGGTGGCAGCGAGGACGACCGCAACCGCGTTGCGCGCTTCACCTCGTCGCTGTCGTTCCTGCTCAAGCTGGAGCGCATCGAGTGGCTGGCCGCCGACGCGGAAACGCCGCCGGCGGCCACCGCGATCGTGGGCGAGCTGACCCTGCTGGTGCCGCTGGAAGGCCTGGTCGACCTGGGTGCCGAGCGCGCCCGGTTGGACAAGGAAATCGCGCGGGTGGAGGCGGAGAAGGAAAAGAGCGCCACCAAGCTGTCCAAGTTCACCGACAAGGTGCCGGCAGCGGTGATCGAGCAGGAGCGCGTGCGCCTGGTCGACTGGACCACGCAGCTGGAAGGCCTGGTCGCGCAGCGCGCGAAGCTTTAAACGGGTGAAAGGCAGGCGACCAACGGTCGCCTGCTACCGCGGTGCACGCAGCCACGCAGGGCGTGGCTCTACGCTGCCCTTACAACGGCGGCATCGTCTGGATGTCGTCGTCGACCAGCTCGATCGCCATCACCAGCGCGTCTTCGCGGCCATCACGGGCCGGGTAATAGCGCGGGCGGCGGCCGATCTCGTTGAAGCCTTCGCTGTGGTACAGCGCCACCGCCGGGGTGTTGGACGGGCGCACTTCCAGGAACACCCGCTGCGCGCCATGCTCGCGCGCCAGCTTGACCAGCGCGCGGAACAGCAGCCGGCCCAGGCCACGGGTCTGGCAGGACGGATCGACACAGACATTGAGCACGTGCGCCTCATCGGCGGCGATGCTGAGCACGCCATAGCCGACCAGCACGCCATCATCTTCCAGCGCCAGCGCCGGGTAACCGGCCCGCAGGCAATCGACGAAGATGCCGCGTGTCCAAGGGAACGGGTAGCCGCGCAGCTCGATTTCCATCACCGCGTCCAGGTCGCGTTCGCGCAGCGCGCGCAGCGACATCGGACGCGGCGAACTGACCGCGCTCACCCGCGGCCCCGCTTGCGCAGTGCCCTCAACTGCGGCCACAGCGCGCGCTTGGCGGCGGCATTGCCGCGCAGTTCGTCCAGGTTCCAGCCGGCCATCAACGCCTGGGTGTCGGGTTCGGCCGGGTTGCAGCCGGACGCGCGCAGCAGCGCGATCTGCAGGCGGTCGGGCATGCGCACCGCCGCGCGGCGGGTGCCGGCGCGGGCGGGTGCAGGTGCGGCGGGATCTTCCGCCACCGGAGCGTTGCGACGCGGCGGCGGGGCGGTACCGGACGGTCGTAGGGCAGGGCCCGGCTCTACCGGGATTGCGACCAACTCGACCACCGGTTCCGGCGCTGCTTCCACGTTGCCGTCCACGAACACCGTGTAGCCCATCGCCTGCAGCCAGGACTGCTGCGCCGGGGTCCACAGTGACGGGTCGGCCGGGCTGCTCACGCGCCGGGCTCGGCCGTCTTGCGGGTGCGCTGCCACAGCCAGCTGACCGGGCCGGACAGGGCATAGATCACGCCCACCGCGAACAGCACGCGCGGCAGGTCGATGACCATGATGGCAATGGCGATCGGCACCAGCGCCAACGCCAGGAACGGCACGCGATCGGCACGCGGGCCTTTCTCGCCGCTGCCCTTGAAGCTCCAGAAGCGGATCCGGCTGACCATCAGCAGCGCCGCCACCAGGGTCACGCCCAGCGCCACGTAGCGCAGTTCGTTGCCGTCCCAGCCCAGCGTGCCATCGGCGAAGGCCCACACGAACGACATCATCAGTCCGGCCGCGGCCGGACTGGCCAGGCCGATGAACCAGCGCTTGTCGACCACGCTGACCTGCGTGTTGAAGCGGGCCAGGCGCAGCGCGGCGCAGGCCGCATACAGGAACGCCACCGCCCAGCCGACCCGGCCGAGGATGGGGTCGTCGAACTTCAGCCACGACAGCGACCAGTGGTACATCACCAGCGCCGGGGCCATGCCGAAGCTGACCAGGTCGGCCAGCGAGTCGTACTGCACGCCGAACTCGCTGCTGGTGCCGGTCAGGCGCGCCACCCGGCCATCCAGGCCGTCCATGACCGCGGCCACGAACACGGCGATGGCGGCATTGACGAAATCGCCGTTGGCCGCCGCGATGATCGCGTAGAACCCGGCGAACAGGCCGGCGGTGGTGAACAGGTTGGGCAGCAAATAGATGCTGCGCGAGCGCGGCGGGGGTTTCATCTGATCCATGCCGCCAGTTTAGTGGCTGCGGCCCCATTTGGGGGGAGGCTTGCCAGCACGGGGCGGGAATGCTGCAATCGCGCCTCTGTCCCCCGTTGCCCGGAGTTGCCATGCGTGCCCTGCCCCTCATGTGCTGCCTGCTGCTGCTTGCCAGCGCTTCGGCCAGCGCCGGAACCGTCTACAAGTGGAAGGACGCCAACGGCGTGACCCAGTATTCGGAGAAGCCGCCCACCGGCCAGAACGCCGAGCAGCGCCAGATCCAGAACCGGGACCCGGTCGGCGGCAGCCCGGTGGCCAAGGCCGCCCCGGCCGAATCGGCCAACTGCACCACCGCCCGCGACAACCTGGCCCTGCTCAACGGCAAGGGCGCGGTGCTGCAGGACACCGATGGCGACGGCAAGCCCGATTCGCCGCTGGACGACACCCAGCGCCAGAGCCAGAAGGCCCTGGCCGAAGCGGGCATCAAGGCGTATTGCCAGCCGGCGGCCTGACCACACGACCGTTCGGCCCGAATTGGGCACGTTGGCGGCCGGGCTGGCAGAATATTGCCTTCCAGCCGTTCAGCGAAGCCGACGATGCGCCTCTCCCAGTTCCATCTGCACACCACCAAGGAAACCCCCGGCGACGCCGAGCTCACCAGCCACCGGCTGATGCTGCGCGCGGGCATGATCCGCAAGCTGGCCTCGGGGCTGTATATCTGGTCGCCGCTGGGCCTGCGCGTGCTGCGCAAGGTCGAGCGCATCGTGCGCGAGGAGATGGAGCGTGCCGGCGCCATTGAGTTCCAGGTGCCCACCATCCAACCCAAGGACCTGTGGGAGGCCACCGGGCGCTGGGAAAAGTTCGGCCCGCAGCTGCTGAAGATCAAGGACCGCAAGGAGCAGGTGTTCTGCTACAGCCCCACCGCTGAAGAGGCCGCGGCCGATTTCGCGCGCCAGGAACTGAACAGCTACAAGCAGCTGCCGGTGAACTTCTTCCAGATCCAGACCAAGTTCCGCGACGAGATCCGCCCGCGCTTCGGCGTGATGCGCGCGCGCGAGTTCCTGATGAAGGATGCCTATTCCTTCCACCTGGATGACGCCTGCCTGGTGCGTGAGTACGAGAACATGAAGGCCGCCTACGCCCGCGTGTTCACCCGCCTGGGCCTGGACTTCCGCATGGTGCAGGCCGATTCCGGCGCGATCGGCGGCGACGCCTCGCAGGAATTCCACGTCATCGCCGAATCCGGCGAAGACGCGCTGGTGTTCTCCACCGGGTCCGATTACGCGGCCAACATGGAAGCGGCCGTCGCCGCTGCACCGGGCCCGCGCCCGGCCGCCAGCGAAGCGCTGCGCAAGGTGGAAACGCCCACCCAGAAAACCTGCGAGGCGGTAGCCGCCCTGCTCGGCCTGGGCCTGGAGCGCACCGTCAAGTCGATTGCGGTCATGACCGAAGCCGGCTTCGTGCTGGCGCTGGTGCGCGGCGACCACGACGTCAACGAGATCAAGCTGGGCAAGGTCGCGGGCCTGCAGGGCTACCGCATGGCCGGTGAGGCGGAAATCGCCACCCACTTGGGCAGCGAACCGGGCTTCCTGGGCCCGCTCAACCCGGCCAAGCCGATCCGCATCGTGGCCGATCGCGACGTTGCCGCGATGGCCGATTTCGTCATCGGCGCCAACGAAGCCGGTTTCCATATTGCCGGCGTCAACTGGGGCCGTGACCTGCCCGAACCGGAAGTGGCCGACATCCGCAATGCGAAGGAAGGCGACCGTGCCGCCGATGGTGGCGAACTGCGCGTGGCGCGCGGCATCGAAGTGGGCCACGTGTTCCAGCTGGGCCGCCAGTATGCGCAGGCCTTGAATGCCACCGTGCTGGACGAGAACGGCAAGGCCGCGGTGATGGCGATGGGCTGCTACGGCATCGGTATCTCGCGCATCGTCGCTGCGGCCATCGAACAGAACCACGACGACGCCGGCATTATCTGGCCCGACGCAATGGCGCCGTGGCAGGTGGTGGTGTGCGTGATCAACCCGAAGCAGGACGACGCCGTGGCCAGCGCCGCTGCCGACCTGCTGGCCGAGCTGCAGGCCGCCGGCCTGGATGCCGCACTGGATGACCGCGGGCTGCGCCCGGGGTCGATGTTCGCCGACATGGAACTGATCGGCGTACCGCACCGGGTGGTGGTATCCGAACGCGGCCTGGCCGCCGGTACGTTCGAGTACCGCGCGCGCACTGCCAGCGAAGCGGAGAGTCTGGACCACGATGCACTGATGAAAAAACTGACAAAGTAATGACAGAGCCGGGTGAAACATCCCGGCTTTTTATTGTCCCGTTTCCATTGATTATTTTTTCTCGCTGTGCATTCTCGAAATGAGAATGTATGCTGATGGCGTGCCAAGGACTGGCTCAACCCCGTCCTTCTATTGTTAGATTCCGGAGCAGTTGATGAGTATTGACCTGAGTGGTTTGTCCGCCAAAGAGCTGGGCGCCCTGATCAAGAACGCCAAGAAGCAGCAGACGATTGTTGCCAAGCGCCCGGCCATCACCAAGGTCCGCGCACAGCTGACCAAGTTGGCCAAGGCAAACGGATACACCCTGGAAGAAGTGGCAGGCGTTGCAGCCCCCACCCGCGGCCGCGCCGGCAAGGCCGCCACGGCAGCACCGGCCAAGGCCGTGCGCAAGCTCGGCAAAGTGGCCCCGAAGTACCGCAATCCGGCCAACCCGAAGGAAACCTGGACCGGCCGTGGCAAGCAGCCGCGCTGGCTGGCCGCCCACACCACCAAGGGCAAGAAGCTGGAAGATTTCCTGATCAAGAAGTAAGCATCGCGTTACCGATGCGAACAAAAACGCCGGCTGCAATGCCGGCGTTTTTTTGTTTTCAGCTACGTGCGCAGGATCATGGCTTTGACACGCATGGCGTGTCACTACGACCCTTGGTCGCTTGGGTTTTGGGGTCGGGCGTTGATGGTTTATGAAGCCGCCGCGTAGAGACACGCCATGCGTGTCCCACTGAAACTCTCAGAAACTCTCACTGATTCACAGATTCTTTCGCGCCGGTACCAGCAGGTTGCCGAACAATAGTCCCGCCACGAGTGCCATTACCACGTTGAGCACGGTCATCAGCACCGTCTGGCCGGCACTCATGTCCTGCTGCTGCACCAAGGTAAGCACGCCGCGCAGGCTGGTGCTGCCGGGCACCAGCATGATGATGCCGGGCAGCCGGATGATGGCGCCCGGGCGCTGCACCAGTCGGCCGAACAGGTTGCCTGCGGCGGTCATGATCATCGCCGACATGAAGATGCCGGCCGGCAGGCCCCACGCCTGGCCGGCGAACTTGGAAATCGCATAGCCGGCCACCGATGCGGCAATCACCCACGGGTAATCGCGGCGGTTGGCCTTGAACAGCATCGCGAACGCGAACGCCGCGATCAGCAGCGCGCTCCATTCCACCCAGTCGGCCTGCGGCCGCGATGCGCGCACCACCGGGTCCAGCCCGAGGATGCCCGACAGCGTCACCGCGATCACCGCGCCCACGGTGAGCTTGAGGATGGTGGTGATCGCGCCGGCGAAGCGCGCGGTGCCCGATACCCAGTGCTGGCTGGCCAGCTCGTTGACCGCATTGGTCAGCGACATGCCGGGCAGCATCACCACCAGCGAGGCGATGATCACCGTATTGAGGTTGAGCGCGCCCACGAACGAGGCCACCAGCGCCGCCACCGTGCCGGCCAGCAGTGCGGCCAACGCCTCGCTGGCTTCGCGGCTGGCCGGGCGGCGGTCGGTCACCAGCGTCATCAGCCCGATCAGCAACCCGATCACCCCGGCGGTGGCGATATCCAGCCACGGCAGTTTCCACAGCCCGGCCACGCCGGCCGCACCCAGGCTGTAGGACAGGATCATGCGGATCTTGCCGCGCCGGCCCGGGTCCTTGTCCAGTTGCCGCAGTGCGGTATGGCCCTGCGCGATGCTCATCGTGCCGTTGGCCACCGCTTCGGTGATCTGGTCGGCGATGCTGAGCTTGTGCAGGTCGTTTTCGCCCGGTGCCAGCCGGATCACGCGCGTGATGTCCGACGAACCGATCGCCTTGGTCGGGTCGCTGAAGCTCAGGATCAGCCCGGTCGGGTTCGACCACGGCTCGCAGTCCAGGTCCAGCCGCTGCGACAGCGCAACCACCGCCGCCTCCAGCCGCTGGGCGGTGGTGCCGTAGCTGTGCAGCCGTCCGGCGATCTCGGACACGAAGGCCACCCGCTGTGCGTAGGTGG
This sequence comes from Stenotrophomonas sp. PS02300, assembly GCF_029959395.1. NCBI lineage: Bacteria > Pseudomonadati > Pseudomonadota > Gammaproteobacteria > Lysobacterales > Lysobacteraceae > Stenotrophomonas > Stenotrophomonas sp. PS02300. The sequence goes on along the minus strand of NZ_JASCOP010000012.1, from coordinate 15,045 downwards.
CGGGAGGGGTGGCAATGGCGGGTGCGTCGGCAGACATGCGGCGTAGTATTACCCGATGTCGGGCCGCATACACACTTGGCCTCCACGCATACAGGTTATGCTGCGTGGAGGACGCCCCATGACGCCAGAACAGACCCCCAAACTCGAACAGGATCCACAGGACCCCGGTCTCATCCGGTTGTCCGGCCAGTGGACCTTGCGCACCGCGCTGGACGCGGCCGAAGTGCTGCGCGCGGCGCCGGAGAAAGTGACCGGCATCGATGCCAGCGGCATCACCCAGCTGGATTCGGCCGGCGTGCTGCAGGTGCTGCGCGTGGCCCACCGCGCCGACCTGGCCGAGGATGCACTGACCTTCCGCGAGGACCACCGCGCGCTGGTGTGCACCATCGAGGAAGTGGCCGACGACCGCCCCAAGGCCAAGCGCGACTTCGGCGTGCTGGCCGCGCTGGAGCGCCTGGGCCGCAGCGTGCACGCCACCGGCCACAACATCGTGGCGCTGGCCAGCTTCCTGGGCGAGAACCTGGTCAAGGGCGGCCGCCTGCTGCGCGAGCCGCGCCGTTTCCGACTGACCGCGACCGTGCACCACATGGAACAGGTCGGGCTGGATGCGGTGCCGCTGGTGGCGCTGCTGTCCTACCTGGTGGGCGCGGTGATCGCGTTCCTGGGCTCGACGATCCTGCGCGACTTCGGCGCCGAGATCTACGTGGTGGAACTGGTCAGCATCGCCTTCCTGCGCGAATTCGCCGTGCTGCTCACCGCGATCGTGCTGGCCGGCCGCACCGCCAGCGCGTTCACCGCGCAGATCGGCTCGATGAAGGCGCGCGAGGAAATCGACGCGATCCAGACCCTGGGCCTGGACCCGGTCGACCTGCTGGTGCTGCCGCGCCTGATCGCGCTGCTGGTCACCCTGCCGCTGCTGACCTTCGTGGCGATGATCGCCGGCCTGGCCGGTGGCGTCACCGTGGGCGCGTTCGACCTGGATATTCCGCCGCAGATGTACCTGGCGCGGCTGCACGACACCATCGAGGTGCGGCACATGCTGGTGGGCCTGTCCAAGGCGCCGGTGTTTGCCGCCGTGATCGGCCTGATCGGCTGCCTGGAAGGGCTGAAGGTGGAAGGCACCGCGCAGTCGGTGGGTGAGCGCACCACCTCCAGCGTGGTGCAGACCATCTCGCTGGTGATCATCATCGACGCGTTCGCCGCGTTGTGGTTCATGCACATGGATTGGTGATGACGACCACAGCCGCCCCTGAAGAAGACACCCGCACCGCGCTGGCCGACGCCGCCGGGCTGGCCATCCGCGTGCGCGGGCTGACCAACCGCTTCGGTAGCCAGACCGTGCACGAGGGCTTGGACCTGGACGTGCGCCGCGGCGAGATCCTCGGCGTGGTCGGTGGTTCGGGTACCGGCAAATCGGTGCTGATGCGCAGCATCCTGGGCCTGCGCACGCCCGACGAAGGCCAGATCGAAGTGTTGGGCGTGGATGCGCGCTCGGGCAACCGCGCCGACCGCCTGCACATCGAACGCAACACCGGCGTGCTGTTCCAGGATGGCGCGCTGTTCTCGTCCATGACCGTGGGCGAGAACGTGCAGGTGCCGCTGAAGGAACACCACGGCGAGCTGCCCGAACGCTGGCATTACGAACTGGCGCTGCTGAAGGTGAAGCTGGCCGGCCTGCCCGCCGATGCGATCAACAAGCTGCCCTCGCAGCTGTCCGGCGGCATGCGCAAGCGCGCCGGCCTGGCCCGTGCGCTGGCGCTGGACCCGCCACTGCTGTTCCTGGACGAGCCCACCGCCGGGCTGGACCCGATCGGCGCGGCCGCCTTCGACCGCCTGATCAAGACCCTGCAGGAAGCGCTGGGCCTGACTGTGCTGCTGATCACCCACGACCTGGATACGCTGTATGCGATCTGCGACCGGGTGGCGGTGCTGGCCGACCACAAGGTGATCGCCAATGCGCCGTTGCATGAAATCGAACAACTGGAGCATCCGTGGATCCAGGAATATTTCCACGGACCGCGTGCGCGTGCTGCACGCGCCGCCAAGCAGAAGAGCGAGTAAGCCATGGAAACCAAAGCCAATTACGTACTGATCGGCGCGTTCACCCTGATCGTGGGGCTGGCATTGCTGGCCTTCGGGTTGTGGGCGGCCAAGTACTCCTCCGACCGCACCTGGACCGAATACCGGGTGGTGTTCCGCGAAGCGGTCACCGGTTTGTCGGTGGGCAGCCCCGTGCAGTACAACGGCATCGCGGTCGGCTCGATCACCGAACTGAACCTGGTGCCGGATGACCCGCGCCAGGTGGTCGCGCGGATCCGCCTGAATTCCAACACGCCGGTGAAGACCGACACCCGCGCCAAGCTGGCCATCACCAGCCTGACCGGGCCGTCGATCATCCAGCTCAGCGGCGGCACGCCGCAGGCGCAGGCGCTGACCGCAGTGAACCGCGACCCGGCCCCGATCATCCCGACCACCCCCTCGGCGCTGCAGAACATCACCGACGTGGCCAACCGCATCGTCGAGCGCATGGACCAGGTGCTGAGCGACCGCAACGTGGCCAGCATCAACGCCACCCTGGCCAACCTGGAAACCATCAGCGGCGGCCTGGCCGACCGCGACCAGGGCACCCAGGCGCTGCTGCTCAGCGCGCGCGATGCCGCACGCAGCCTGGATGTGACGCTCAAGACCACCAACGGCACCATCGAGCGCCTGGACAAGAACCTGGTGCAGCAGCTGCCGCCGATCCTGGACAAGCTGGAAACCACCCTGACCAAGCTCGATTCGGCCGCTGGTAGTGCCGATTCGATCCTGGGCGAGAACCGCGCGGCCATCAACAGCTTCGCCAACGATGGCCTGGCCCAGCTCGGACCGACCCTGACCGAGCTGCGCGGGTTGATCCGCGACCTGCGCCGGGTCAGCGACAAACTGGACAACAACCCGGCCCGCTACCTGCTGGGCCGCGACGCGCCGAAGGAGTTCGAACCCAAATGAGCCGCTTCCCTCTCCTGCCCGCCTCCCTGCCCCGCCTGCTGCTGCCGGCCGGGCTGATGATCGCGCTCGGTGCCTGCTCGCTGCTGGGCAGCAACGAGCGCAGCCAGGTCACCATCTATTCGCCGGTGGTGCGCATCCAGCCGGATCCGTCGTGGCCGAAGGTCGACTGGCAGCTGGTGCTGGTCAAGCCCACCGCCGCGCGCGTGGTCGACAGCCCGCGTATCAACGTGCGCCCCAACCCGGGTGAGCTGGAGGTCTACAAGGGCGTGAGCTGGGCGCAGCCGGCCACCGACATGGTGGACGATGCGCTGGTGCGCGCCTTCGAGGATTCCGGCCACATTGCCGGCGTGGCACGCGCCACCACCGGCATCCGCGCCGACTACAAGCTGGCGCTGGATGTACGCCGCTTTGAATCCGATTACCGCGGCCAGCCCACGCCGACCGCCCTCATCGAGATCAACGCCAAGCTGATCCACGTGATCGACCAGCGCGTGGTCGCCGACCGCACGTTCCGCCAGGAGCAGCCGGTACCCAGCACCAACACCGCCGATGTGGCCCAGGCATTCGAAAAGAGCCTGCAGGCGGTGACCACCGAGCTGGTGGGGTGGACATTGACCACCGGCCAGGCCGACAGCCAGACGGCTGCGGCTATTCCGACGCGATTGCGCTGACGAAAAGCGGTAGAGCCACGCCCTGCGTGGCTGGAACGGCCGGGTACCGCGAAGCCACGCAGGGCGTGGCTCTACGCCTCGATCCAGCGGAACGTCAGGTTGATTCGCTCGGCCAACGGTCGCGCGCTCTTGGGCAGCGCATGTTGGTAGAAAGATTGGGTACGCCCGCCCATCAGCAATAGATCGCCATGGCCCAGCGTGACTTCCGCCTTGCGCGCATGGTCATCGCGACGGCGCAGCAGGAATCGCCTTGCCGCGCCCAGGCTGAGTGATGCGATCAGCGGCGTGGGCCCAAGCTCTGCCTCGTTGTCGCTGTGCCAGCCCATCCCGTCATCGTTGTCGCGATAGCAGTTGAGCAGCACGCTGTTGAATTCCTGCCCGCAGAATTCCGCCAGCGCATCCCGCACCGGCAGCAATGCCGGATGCCAGGCATGCGGCACGAAGTCGGTACCCGAATAGCGGTAGCGCGCGGCCGGATCGCCCATCCAGCAGCTCAGCCGCGGTGAATCCACCTGCCGGCCGAACATCCGGATCTTGTGCACCTCCCACGGCACCTCGCCGCGCAGCTGGCGCTGCAGCGCATCGGCGGCGTCAGCGGCCAGCCAGTGGCGGTGCCAGTGCACCTGGGCATCGGGAAGGTGGAGATCCATGCTGGAACGCTAGCATGGCGGCGCCCCATCCAGCCGCCTACAATCGGCGTTCCCCCAGCGTGACCAGCGGCATGCACCGCGCCGCCCACAGCCAGAGATCCCGAATGAGAAGTCATGACAGCACCAAGCGCATCCTGGTCACCGGCGGTGCGGGATTCCTCGGCTCACACCTGATCGAGCGCCTGCTCGGCCAGGGCCACGAAGTAGTGTGCGCCGACAACCTGTTCACCGGAACCAAGCGCAACATCGCGCACCTGCTCGGCAACCCACAGTTCGAGTTCCTCCGCCACGACGTGACCTTCCCGCTGTACATCGAGGTGGATGAGATCTGGAACCTGGCCTGTCCGGCCTCGCCGATCCATTACAGCCACGACCCGGTGCAGACCACCAAGACCTCGGTTCATGGCGCGATCAATCTGCTGGGGCTGGCCAAGCGGCTGGACTGCCGGATCTTCCAGGCCTCCACCAGCGAAGTCTACGGCGATCCGAGCGTGCACCCGCAGCGCGAAGAGTACTGGGGCAACGTGAACCCGATCGGGCCGCGCTCGTGTTACGACGAGGGCAAGCGCTGCGCGGAAACGCTGTTCTTCGATTACCACCGCCAGCACGGGCTGGATATCAAGGTGGCGCGCATCTTCAACACCTATGGCCCGCGCATGCACCCCAATGATGGGCGCGTGGTGTCCAACTTCATCGTGCAGGCGCTGCGCGGCGAGAACATCACCATTTACGGCGAGGGCCAGCAGACGCGCTCGTTCTGCTATGTGGATGACCTGATCGAAGGGTTCATCCGGCTGATGGCCACGGACAAGGATTTCACCGGGCCGTGCAACCTGGGCAACCCGGCAGAGATGACCATCCGCGAGCTGGCCGAGGCGGTGATCGCGCTGACCAATTCAGGGTCGAAGCTGGTGTTCAAGCCGCTGCCGCAGGACGACCCGATGCAGCGCCAGCCGGATATCACGCTGGCCAAGAGCCGGTTGGGCGGCTGGGAACCGCAGGTGAAGCTGGAAGACGGGCTTCGGCGGACGATTGCGTATTTTGATGGGTTGCTGAGCGGCTGAAACGGCCGCTCCATCCCTCACTGACACTGGTAGGAGACGTCCTGGCGGCTGTGGCGGAACGGATCGGTCAGGTCGTCGGAGTACCTGCCCAGCAACAGACGCTGTTTGGGCAGGAAGTGCTGGCGGTAGAAGCGGCTCATGGCCGCGACCCGGCGGCCCTTGTCGGTGAGCAGCACGCAGCCGTTGGCGATGTGGATCGTGCCCGAGCTTTCCTGTTCGGTCAGCCGTACGTCCACCAGCCGGTGTTCCACCATGTATTCCTTGGTGAACACGTCCTGGAAGGCATCCTGGCGGATGCCGCCGCCGCGCTGGTCCAGCTTCTCCAGGATGTAGAACGACAGCGAACGGTCGATCACGGTCGGCACGGAAATCGCGAACGAATAGCCGCCCAGCAGCCACACCGCCACCAGCAGTACTTTCTCGGTCACGGTGAAGCGCCGCAGCGCGGGCAGCAGCAGCAACAGGCCGGTCAGCACTGCCGCCAGCAGCGCATCGCCGATCGCCGCATAGAACACCACGTCCACGCTGAAGAAGCGTACGTGCAGGAAATGGATGCCCAGCAGCAGCACCACGTAGACGACGGTCAGCAGCAGTGCGTTGCGCAGGGTTTTCATGGCTTGAACACCAGCAGGCGGTTGCCCAGGAACGAAAGGATGAACTGGAGGATGCTGATCAGCACGAAGCCCACGCGGTAATCGAACTTCAACAGGTCCGACCACAGCGCCATCAGCCCGCCGTTGAGCAATGCAATGGCGGCATACAGCAGTACGAACCGCCACAGCTGGCCACCGGCGCGGGCCTGGGTAGCAGCGAACACGAAGTAGCGGTTGCCCAGGAACGACGACACGATGGCCACCGCCGCCGCCAGCAGGTTGGCCACGCCTTTGGAAGGCACATGCACCACCTCCACCAGCAAGGTCAGCACCGCGAAGTGCACGCCGGTCGCCACCAGTCCATTGATGACGTAACGCAGCAGCTGGCGGAACTCAGCGCGGCGCGACATCGGCCGACACTTCGGCGACACCGGCCAGGTACTCGCGGTACGCCCCCGGTTTCTGGATGGTGCCGCGCACGATGCCACTGAGCATCAGCGTCATCAGGGTGAGCGTGCCGGTCTGCAGGAACACCAGGAACAGCACGCCCAGCGCCATCGAGAACCAGCCCGGCGTAGCGTAGCCGGCCAGCTTGAGCAGGGTGGCCACCACGGCCAGCACGATCGACGCCGAAGAGACCAGCACGCACATCAGGCCCACGCGGACCAGCACGTCTTCGGCGAACACCATCAGCGCGCGGAACCCATGCAGGGTCAGGCCCACGAAGTTCATCTTGCTCTGCCCGGCGTAGCGCGGCCCACGGTCGATCGGGCACACCGCCAGGCGCAGCTTGCTGGCGATCAACCCTGCGGCCACATGGGTCCAGACCTCGTGCATCGCGTTGAGCCGGTGCAGCGCACTGACCTTGATCGCCATGAAGTTGCCGAAGCTGATGGTGCGCCCGGTCAGCAGCTGGAAGATGAACTTGTAGACCACGTAGAACGCGCGGAAGCGCAGCGTTTCCACCCGGCTCCTGCGCCGCGCCACGGCTACGTCCACGTTTTCGTCGCGCACCGCCTCGAGCAGGGTAGCGATGGTCTCGGGCAGGTCTTCGCCATCGGAATCCATCACGACCACCCGCTGGGCGTCCGGCAGGTTCTCTTCGACATAGCCCAGCCCGATCGCGATCGCCTTCTGGTGGCCGACGTTGCGGCGCAGCCTCAGCACCACCCCGCTGACCCCGGCGCTGGACAGCTGGAACGGCTGCACCGGTTCGCGGATCGAGCCGTCATCCACCGCCACCACGAACACGCGGTCGCCGTACAGGCGCGCCAGTTCGGTGAACAACCGGGTGGAGGCCACGTGGTCCTCGTAGACCGGGGTGACCACCACGAACGACGCGTTGGGCTCAAGCATTGGGTTCTCCTGCATTCTGGCGCGGGCCAGTCTGTCTCCACTGGTCCAGCAGCACCAGCACCGCGTACATCAACAGCAACTGTACCGGCAGCGCGACGCGTTTGGCACTGGTGGCCAGGTGCCAGGCCAGATCGTGCGGGGTGCTCAGATACACCGCGAACAGCACGCCAAAATAGGCCGCGGCGACGGCCAGCCCGGCCCGGGCCGCAGATACGCGCCAGGTGCGCGCCCACAGTACCAGCAGCAGCACCAGCGGCACCCACACGGCACTGCGCAGCAGGGCCTTCAGGATCAGCACGCTGGGTGCCAGCTCGGGCAGGCGCGCCAGCAGCTGCCCCTTCAGGTCGCTCTGGGCCAGGTCATTGCCCAGGTCGGCGCCGGCCACGGCCAGTTTCCACGCCACCAGCGGCACCATTGATACGGCGAACGCGGCCAGCAGGCCCCAGGGCATGCGGCGGTCGCGCAGCAGGACGGTACCCACCGCGACCACGCCGACCAGGATGGCCAGCACCGCACCTTCGTTCTTGATCAGGGTCAGCACCGCCGACAGCGCTGCATAGGCGGCGAGGTTGACCCAGGCCGCCTCGGCCGCGTCCCTGCGCGGCTGGATCGCCACGGCAAGCGCCGCGACCGCGTAGACCGCCAGGAACGCATCCATGTAGCCGTCGACCAGATAGCGCCCACCCACCTCCAGCACCGCTACCGCCAACAGCCCGGCGGCCCACCACGTGCGCAAGCTGCGCGCGATCAACAGCAGCGGCGGCAGCAGCAGGAGCGTCGCGGCGGCCTTGGGGAAGATCTCGTTCCAGTGCCCCACCCCCCTGGCGGCCGTGGCCGACCACAGCGGCATCAGTGACGGGTAGTCGTTGTGGCTGAAGTTCGCATAGCCGTCCAGCTGGGCGTACAGCGAATTCTCCAGGTAGATCCGCTTGGCATGCAGCATCCAGATCGAGCGCGGGTCCCATTCGTCGGTGGGGCTGCCCAGCGCGAGCACCAGCAGCACCGCGACAATGCCCACCATCCACGCCGAACGCCCGTCGCGCAGGGCGAGCAGCGACCACGCGGCACAGGCCAGCACGGCAATGAAGGCGACCTGGGCCGACAGCCCTACCCAGCCAAACGCAGCGAAGGCATAGCAGAGCAGCACGCCGGCCAGCATGCCCAGCGCGGCGCGCGCGCCACCGTCAGTGGCAGTCAACGAGAACAATGCGCTCACTCCTTGAGATTTCAGTGCAGTTCGGCTGCTGCGGGCCGGGGGTGCGCCAGAGCATCAGGCCCTTGTCGGCCCAGTGGATACGGCGGGGGTACAGCCCGTCCCACAGGCGCTCGCGCACCAGCGGGTCTTCCCAGAGGCCCGGTGCCAGGGCAATTGGCGCGCCGCTCTGTTCGTGGCGGAGCAGCTCGCGGGCTTCGACAACCTCGGGGGGAACCGACTCGGTCCAGCCGGCGTCGGCCACGAAGGCCTGGCGCAGCATGGAACCGTTGAAATCGACATCCTTGGCAATGCCGCGCAGGCCCACCAGCAGCGCCGCCCCGATCAGCAGACCGACCAGCCAGCGTTGCAGCATGGAGGGGTTCCCCTTCCCGGGTTTGATCACGGCAGCATTCCAGGTTCAGCCAAGCCGGAAAGTCTAGCATTCGGCCTCTGCGGTTGATCGTTACATGGATGCGCATCCGGGAAAGGCCTTCCCCGCCGATGTCCATGCCATTACCGGACGCGGACAGTTCAACGTCGGTGGATAGAGATGCGATCCTACTGAGGAGATTGCATCGCTCAGCGGCAGGGTCGACTACCAAACGACCGCCAGCACCTGGGCCACGTCGGATAACGCATGACCTCCAGTCGTCAACTCACCGGTTACGCGCGAAACAGCGCAACCGATGCCATGAGCGCCGTGAGGAATCTGGTCAGAGGACAACGCGGTACCGCCAAGGTGGCGGAGTACAACACCTTCTCGGGATTACGTCGCACCGCGTATGTGCAAGCGGCTTTCAACTTCCCGAGTACCTCGCCATCCCCGCGAGGGCGACTTCCAACGCCGGTCTCGCATGAATACCCATCGGCTCGACATCGCCCACGCGAAGCCCGAAAGATGAACGTCAGCTGGCACCAACCAACAGCGTGATGGTCTGCACCCTGTACCACAAGGTCCTTGACCGGCAGCCCGGCGACCGGAAGATTCCCTATCTGAAACTGCACGGCATGTGCATGTGTGCGGCAGGGATCGAAGCCGGAACGCAGCTTCAAGTAGAGGTGCGGCCGGGGGCGATTGCATTGCGTGTTAATGAGAAGGCAGTACTCACTTTGGTACGAACCAGGATGTCTCCCGACAACGCGCAAATCAAAGTGGCGCTTCACGTAATAAGTCATCGTTCCTTCGCCACCACGCTCGGCGCGTCGAGTTCCTTCTGGCCAACCGGGCTGAAACCAACCCGGCTGACGTTCGGGCACGGCTACTGCCAAATGTAGCCGATGATGCCGTCGTTGGCTGGGTGCTTTACGCCCTCACAGTTGACGTCCACCGAATCGAAGTGATCAGCCCAGTTGCCCGGGCTCAGTCCACCGCGCTGGCAGCGGTACAGCGGTACCGTACCCGGAAGCTGGGTGGATGCGATATAGCCAGTGATCGGAGACGCGTTGGTCATCAGCATGTGACCTTCGCAATTTGCGTCGTGCGAGGTAAAGCGATTGCGATAGTCGTTCGTAAGGCAGTTGTACAACGTCATGCTGCCTTCAAAGGGGAAATACGAAATGAATCCCAGCACGCCCTGACGCGTACCCGGGTGCTGCCAGGGAGACGACGGCGCAAAAGGCCGCGCCGAGAAGGTATCCCCGCGGAAATGCCAGCGCTCAAGTTCTACCAGCTGGACATCTGCGGGGAGGGACGCGGGCTGGGCTCTTGCCTCGGCAACGCCGGCCGCGCTCTGGCCCAGGTAATCTGAATCCTGCGCCAGAGCGCTTCCTGCGAACGACATTGCAACGGCCAGCGATCCGAGAATAGAAATTGCCTTCATGCAGTATCACTCCTGTTGGTCAACCAAGCGCTTATTGCGCAGGTCGAGCCTAAGGAGGTCTGCCTCGGATCGCCGTGACCCACGTCGGCTTCCCGAGAGGTTCAGATAATTCTGACCCCTGTCCTTTCCTGGAGCTCTTCCCTGCTTACGCCCGGCGCGGCTTCGACCAGGGTCAAGCCTGCTTCGGTGACATCGAACACGGCCAGGTCGGTGATGATCCGGTCGACCACGCCCACGCCGGTCAGCGGCAGGGTGCACTCGGGCAGGATCTTGTGCTCGCCATTCTTGGCGGTGTGCTCCATCAGCACTACCACGCGCTGCACGCCGGCCACCAGGTCCATGGCGCCGCCCATGCCCTTGACCATCTTGCCCGGCACCATCCAGTTGGCCAGGTCACCCTTGTCGGTGACCTGCATGGCGCCCAGGATGGCCAGGTTGACGTGGCCGCCGCGGATCATCGCGAAGCTGTCGTGGCTGCCGAAGTAGCTGGCACCCGCACGCGCGGTGACCGTCTGCTTGCCGGCATTGATCAGGTCCGCATCCACTTCCGCTTCGGTCGGGAACGGGCCGATGCCGAGCAGGCCGTTCTCCGATTGCAGCCACACGTCCACGCCGTCGGGAATGTGGTTGGCCACCAGCGTCGGCAGGCCGATGCCCAGGTTCACGTACGCACCGTCGGTCAGCTCGCGGGCGGCGCGCTGCGCCATTTCATCGCGGGTCCATGCCATGTCAGTTGCCCTCCGCACGCACGGTGCGCTGTTCGATGCGTTTTTCAGGGGTGGGGTTGTGCACGATGCGGTGCACGTAGATGCCCGGCAGGTGCACCTGGTCCGGGTCGATGCTGCCCACCGGCACCACCTCTTCCACTTCCACCACGCACAGCCGGCCGGCCATCGCACAGGCCGGGTTGAAGTTGCGCGCGGTCTTGCGGAACACCAGGTTGCCGGCCTCGTCGGCCTTCCACGCCTTGACCAGCGCCACGTCGGCGCGCAGCGCGGTTTCCATCACGTAGTGCTTGCCGTCGAACTCGCGGGTTTCCTTGCCCTCGGCCACCACGGTGCCGTAGCCGGTGGCGGTGAAGAAGGCGGGAATGCCCGCACCGCCGGCGCGCAGGCGCTCGGCCAGGGTGCCCTGCGGGTTGAATTCCAGTTCCAGCTCGCCGGCCAGGTACTGGCGTTCGAATTCCTTGTTCTCGCCCACGTAGGACGAGATCATCTTGCTGATCTGCCGGGTTTCCAGCAGCTGGCCCAGGCCGAAGCCGTCCACGCCGGCGTTGTTGGAAATCACCGTCAGGCCCTTCACCCCGGTGTCGCGCAGCGCCGCGATCAGCGCTTCGGGAATGCCGCACAGGCCGAAGCCACCGACCGCCAGGGTCTGGCCATCGGCCACCACGCCCTGCAGCGCGTCGGCGGCGCTGGCGTAGCGCTTGCCGCGCCGGCCGCCGTTGTCTGGGGACTTGCTCATCTACGCCCTCACCTCGTTGATGTAAGCGGCCATTGTAGCCATTGCCGGGCACAGCCCCGGCTAAACCGACATTCCGGCTGAAAACGATTCCCATACATGACAGCGGCTAAACTCGCCTACTGACTTATGGATAGGACTTTCGATGACCCTCCCCGCATTCAAGGCATACGACATCCGCGGCCGCGTGCCGGACGAGCTGAACGAGACGCTGGCGCGCCGGATCGGCGTGGCGCTGGCGGCCCAGCTGGAGCCGGGCACGGTGGTGGTGGGTCATGACGTGCGGCTGACCAGCCCCGGCCTGCAGGACGCGCTGGCCGCCGGCCTGCGCGGTGCCGGCCGCGAGGTACTGGACATCGGCCTGTGCGGCACCGAAGAGGTCTATTTCCAGGTCGACCACCTCAACGCCGCCGGCGGGGTCATGGTCACCGCCAGCCACAACCCGATGGATTACAACGGGATGAAGCTGGTCAAGCAGCAGGCCCGGCCGATCAGCTCGGACACCGGCCTGTTCGCGATTTCCGATGCGGTCGAGGCAGACACCGCGCCCGACGCGGCACCCACGGCGGGCATCCAGTCGCACACCGACAAGAGCGCCTACATCGAGCACCTGCTCAGCTACGTGGACCGCCCCGCGCTCAAGCCGCTGAAGCTGGTGGTCAACGCCGGCAATGGCGGCGCGGGCACCATCGTGGACCTGCTGGCCCCGCACCTGCCGTTCGAATTCGTCCGCATCGCGCACGAGCCCGATGGCAGCTTCCCCAACGGCATTCCGAACCCGCTGCTGATCGAGAACCGCGAGATGACCGCGCAGGCCGTGCGCGAGCACGGCGCGGACTTCGGTATCGCATGGGATGGCGATTTCGACCGCTGCTTCTTCTTCGACCACACCGGCCGCTTCATCGAAGGCTATTACCTGGTGGGCCTGCTGGCCCAGGCCATCCTCGCGCGCCAGCCGGGCGGCAAGGTCGTGCACGACCCGCGGCTGCTGTGGAACACCGTTGAGATGGTGGAAGAAGCCGGCGGCCAGGCCGTGCTGTGCAAGAGCGGGCACGCCTTCATCAAGGAAAAGATGCGCAACGAAGACGCCGTTTACGGTGGCGAGATGAGCGCGCACCATTACTTCCGCGAGTTCGCCTACGCCGACTCGGGCATGATCCCGTGGCTGCTGATTGCCGCGCTGGTGTCCGAATCGGGCCGCTCGCTGGCCGACCTGGTGGAAGCGCGCATGCAGAAGTTCCCGTGCAGCGGCGAAATCAACTTCAAGGTCGCCGATGCCAAGGCCGCCGTGGCCCGGGTGATGGAGCATTACGCGGCGCAGGCGCCGGTGCTGGACCACACCGACGGCATCAGCGCCGACTTCGGCCAGTGGCGCTTCAACCTGCGCAGCTCCAACACCGAGCCGCTGCTGCGGCTGAACGTGGAAGCGCGTGGCGATGCGGCCCTGCTGCAGCAGCGCACCGATGAAATCTCCCAGTTGCTCAAGGCATCCTGAGGCCCAGCCCGATGAACGACATCCTTCCGGTGATCCTGTCCGGCGGCTCCGGCACGCGGCTGTGGCCGCTCTCGCGCGAGGCCTACCCCAAGCAGTTCCTGGCGCTGGCCGGCGAACAGACCATGCTGCAGGCCACCTGGCAGCGCGTGGCGCCCATCGCCGGGCGCGCGCCGCTGGTGGTGGCCAACGAGGAGCATCGGTTCGTCGCCGCCGAACAGCTGCAGCAGCTGGACGTGCAGCCGCAGGCCATCCTGCTGGAGCCGGTGGGGCGCAATACCGCCCCGGCCATCGCGGTAGCCGCGCTGGAAGCCACCCTGGAAGAGGGCGACCCGGTGCTGCTGGTGCTGCCGTCGGATCATGTGATTGCCGATGAGGAAGCCTTCCGCGCCGCCGTGCTGCGTGCGCTGCCGGCCGCACGTGATGGCAAGCTGGTCACCTTCGGCATCGTGCCGACCGGGCCGGAAACCGGCTACGGCTACATCAAGGCCGCATCCGGCGATGCGGTGCGCGCGGTGGACCGGTTCGTCGAAAAACCCGATGCCGAAACCGCCCTGCAGTACGTGCAGTCGGGCGAGTATTTCTGGAACAGCGGCATGTTCCTGTTCAAGGCCTCGCGCTACCTGGCCGAACTGGAACGCCTGCAGCCGGCCATGCTGGCGGCCAGCCGCAACGCCTGGCAGCTGGCGCGGCGCGATACCGATTTCACCCGCCTGGACAAGGAGGCCTTCGCGGCCGTGCCGGCCGATTCCATCGACTACGCGGTGATGGAAAAGACCGCCGACGCGGTGGTGGTGCCATTGGACGCGGGCTGGAACGATGTCGGCTCGTGGACCGCGCTGCGCGACGTATCGGCGCAGGATGCCGATGGCAACGCCCATCACGGCGATGTCATCGCCATCGACTGCCGCAACACCTACGCCTATGGCGAGCGCCTGATCGCGCTGGTCGGGCTGGATGACGTGATCGTGGTGGAGACCGATGATGCGGTGATGGTGGGCCGCAGCGACCGCATGCAGGAGATCAAGCAGGTGGTGGCCCGGCTCAAGGCCAACCAACGGCCCGAGGCCACCTGGCACCGCAAGGTGTACCGCCCGTGGGGCGCCTACGATTCGATCGACAACGGCGAGCGTTTCCAGGTCAAGCGGATCACCGTAAAGCCCGGCGGCACGCTGAGCCTGCAGATGCACCACCACCGCGCCGAACACTGGGTGGTGGTCAGCGGCACCGCCGAGGTTACCCGTGGTGACGAGGTGATCCTGCTGGGCGAAAACCAGAGCACCTACATTCCGCTGGGCGTGACCCACCGGCTGCGCAACCCGGGCAAGCTGCCGCTGGAACTGATCGAAGTGCAGTCCGGCAGCTACCTCGGTGAGGATGACATCGTGCGCTTCGAGGATACGTACGGGCGAAGCTGAAGAGAAAGGGCCGGTCATTGACCGGCCCTTCTTTCATTCCACCGTAACGCTCTTTGCCAGGTTTCGTGGCTTGTCCACGTCGGTGCCGCGCGCCAATGCTGTGTGGTACGCCAGCAGCTGCACAGGAATGGTGTGCACCACTGCGCTCAGTGCACCCACATGCCTGGGCGTGCGGATGACATGTACGCCGTCGGTCTCGACAAAATGGCTGTCCTGGTCGGCGAACACGAACAGCTCGCCGCCGCGGGCGCGCACTTCCTGCATGTTGGATTTGACCTTCTCCAGCAGGCTGTCGTTGGGCGCGATCACCACCACCGGCATGTCTTCATCCACC
>NZ_JASCOP010000129.1:0-11498 GCF_029959395.1 Stenotrophomonas sp. PS02300 | reverse complement strand
GGCGGGGGTACGGGGGCTTTGCGAAACATGGATGTTTCGCAAGAGCCCCCATGGAAGGGTTCACGGCGCCCCCCGTACCCCCGCCACCGCCGGCCCAGCGCAGATACGTTCGCAGGCCAGGGCTTTGGCTTTACGCGGTAGTCGGGGTACCGTCGCCCGCATTCCCAGCCGGCTCGCGCGCACGACGTGGCTGCTGTTGCTGTTGATTCTGGCGCTGCCCACGGGGCGGCCGGCCATTGCCGTTGTTGCCCGGATTACCTTCGCCAGCCGGACGACGTGCCGGCGGACGCGGCGGTGCAACCGGCTTGGGCACATCGCGGCCCGGCACCTGCACCACGCGCAGTTCTTCGGTATCCAGCTGCAGCGCCGTGAGCTTGCCGCCCCAGACCGCGCCGGTGTCGATCGCATGCACGCCCTGGGTGATCGTCAGGCCCAGTGCCGACCAGTGCCCGCACACGATCTTCAGATCGCGCTCGACCCGGCCCGGCACCTCGAACCAGGGATACAGCCCCTGTTCCTGCGTGCCCGGCGTGCCCTTGTCCTCGATCCCGATCCGCCCGCGCGGCGTGCAGTAGCGCATGCGTGTGAGCAGGTTGATGATCGCCCGCGAACGGTCGTAACCGGCCAGCCCGGGCGACCAGCCCGGCTTGTCGCCGTACATGTTGCGGAACAGTTTGCGGTAGCCGCTGCCGTGCAGCTGCACCTCCACCTCGCGCGCGTGCTTCTCGGCCAGCTGCGTGGTCCACTTCGGGGCCAGGCCCGCGTGCACCATCATCCAGCCCAGCTCGCGGTCCACGTGCACCAGCTTCTGCAGGCGCAGCCACTCCAGCAGCACGTCGCGGTCCTCGGCCTGCACGATCCGCAGCAGGTCCGGGTTGACCTTGCGCTGCTCTTCCTCGGTGCGCGCACCGACGGCAAGCAGTGACAGATCATGGTTGCCCAGCACCACCACGCTCTGCTCGCGCAGCGAATGCACCAGCCGCAGCGTTTCCAGCGACTGGCCGCCCCGGTTGACCAGGTCGCCACAGAACCACAGCCTGTCCACCGCCGGGTCGAAGCGGATCTTCTCCAGCAGGCGCTGGGTAACGTCGTAACAGCCCTGCAGGTCGCCGATGGCCCAGACACTCATGCGTGCGCCTCCATCAGTGCAGCGTGCGCGGAATGGTCAACACGAAGGGCGCGATCGGGGCGGCGAACTCGGTGCCATCGTCGGCCACCATGTCGTAATGCCCCTGCATCGTGCCGTGTTCGGTTTCCAGCATGACACCGGAGGTGTAACGGAAGTCTTCACCCGGGCGCAGCCGCGGCTGCTCGCCGATCACCCCATCGCCATCCACGTGCTCCACCCGGCCATTGCCGTCGGTGATCCGCCAGTGGCGGGCCACCAGGCGCGCCGCCACGCGGCCGCCGTTGTGGATGCGGATCGTGTAGGCAAACGCAAACCGCCCGTCCTCGGGCGTGGACTGGTCATCGAGGAAGCGCGGGGCGACCTCGACCGAGATCGCATAGTGTGCAGCGTCGTTCATCAAGGCAGTTTAGTGAAAGTTTCAATCTTCCGCGCGCGGCACGTTCGCCAACGCGATGAACTGCGCCACTTCCAGCTGCTCGGCGCGCGCATCGCTGCGCACCCCGGCCGCCTCGAACTGCTCGGGCGTCACCACCCCATTCAGTGCGTTGCGCAGCGTCTTGCGGCGCTGGCCGAAGGCGGCGCGGACCACGTCCGCGAAGCGACGGCGGTCGATGATGCCCACCGTGTCGGGATCGCGCGGCACCAGCCGGACCACCGCCGAATCGACCTTCGGCGGCGGCCGGAACGCGCCCGGCGGCACCACGAACAGCGAGGTCACCTTGCACCAGGCCTGCAGCATCACGCTGAGCCGGCCGTAGACCTTGCTGCCCGGCGCGGCGGCCATGCGGTCCACCACTTCCTTCTGCAGCATGAAGTGCATGTCGCGGATCACCGCCGCATGGTCCATCGCGTGGAACAGGATCGGCGAGGAGATGTTGTAGGGCAGGTTGCCCACCAGCCGGATCTGGCCGTCGCCGGCCACCTCGGTGAAGTTCACCTGCAGCACGTCGCGGTGGATGATCGTGAGTTCGCCCAGCGGTTCTGCGGCCGCCGTCAGCGGCGCGATCAGGTCGCGGTCGAATTCGATCACGGTCAGGCGCGGGTGGCGGCGCAGCAGCGGCAGGGTGATGGCGCCCTGGCCCGGGCCGATTTCGACCAGGCGGTCGTCGTCCTTCGGGTTGACCGCCAGGACGATCTTGTCGATGTAGGTGCGATCGGCCAGGAAGTGCTGGCCCAGCTGCTTTTTGGCCGGCGCGGTAAACCCGGCGGCCGAGGGGGAATGCGGGGAAGTCATGGCACCAGTGTACGTTGGCGCGCCAGCCGGGCACACCACTGCGTGGCGGCAAGCAGGCTGGAGGGGTCGGCGATGCCGCGCCCGGCCAGGTCCAGCGCGGTGCCGTGGTCGACCGCCACGCGCGGGTAGGGCAGGCCCAGGGTGATGTTCACCGCCTGCTCGAAACCGCTGTACTTGAGCACGGGCAGGCCTTGGTCGTGGTACATCGCCAGCACCGTGTCGAACCCGGCCAGCTTCTGCGGCAGGAAGGCAGTATCGGCCGGCAGCGGGCCGACCAGGTCCATCCCTTCGGTGCGCAGCCGCGCGAGCAGCGGAATGACCAGGTCCAGTTCTTCACGGCCCAGGTGCCCGTCTTCGCCCGCATGCGGGTTCAGCCCCAGCACGGCGATCCGCGGCGTGGCGATGCCAAAGTCCCCCCGAAGCGCGTCGTGCACGATCCGCAGCGTGCGCGCCAGGCCATCGGCGGTGATCGCATCGGCCACCGCGCGCAGCGGCAGGTGGGTGGTGGCCAGCGCCACGCGGACGATGTCGTTGGCCAGCATCATCACCACCTCCACCCCGGCCTGGTCGGCCAGCAGTTCGGTGGTGCCGCTGTAGGCGATCCCGCCCTGGTTGATGACCGCCTTGTGCACCGGGCCGGTGACCACCCCGTGCAGGTGGCCGTCCAGGCAGGCCTGGCCGGCCTGCAGCAGCGCGCCGATCACCGCGCCGGCATTGGCCGGGTCGGCCTGGCCGAAGCGGGAGGGGGCCGCATTGCGGACCTCGCGCAACGGCAGATCGCCCGGCTGGCGGGCGATGGCGTCTTCAGGAAGCAGGTTCAGTGGCAGCGACAGTGCCGCTGCGGCCGCCCGCAACGTGTCCGGGTCGGCGAAGGCCAGCAGCCGGCAATCGGTGCGCGGCTGCTGGATCAGGCGAAGGCAGAGTTCCGGACCGATCCCGGCGGGCTCGCCCGGTACCAGAGCGAGCTGCGGGATCATCGCCAGTGCCTCAGGGCTTGGTCGGGGCCGGAGCCGGAGCTGCGACCGGTGCCGCTGCCGGGGTGCGCAGGTCCACGTAGGCTTCGCCGCGCAGTTCCTGCAGGTAGCGGTTGTACTCTTCTTCCAGCTTGCGGCGGCCGATCGTCTCGCGGATCTGGGCACGCTTGTTGTCGGTGCCCGAATCGGTCTGGCGGGTCGCCACGCGCTGCACGATGTGCCAGCCGGCGTCGGTGCGGAACGGCTGGCTGACGCCGCCGTCGCTCAGGCCGGTGACCTGCTTGCCGAAGTCCGGGCCGAACGCCTCGGCCGGGAACCAGCCCAGATCGCCGCCCTGACCCTTGCTGTTGGTGTCCTCGGACGAGGCCTTGGCTTCTGCCTCGAACTCGGCGCCACCGGCGATGCGCGCACGGATGGAGTCGATCTTGGCCTTGGCGGTGGCGTTGTCCTGCTGGTCGTTGACCCGGATCAGGATGTGCCGGCCGTGGTATTCGGTGATGGTCTGGCCGGTGGTGGCGGCGCTGGCATCGCGCACTTCCACCAGCTTCAACAGCTGGAAGCCGCTCGGGCCGCGCAGCGGGCCGACGACGTCGCCGGCCTTCATGCCGGTCATCATCTGCGCGAACGCGCCGGGAATCTCATCCAGCGAACGCCAGCCCAGGTCGCCGCCTTCCAGCGCATTGGGGCTGTCCGAATAGCGGACAGCGGCCGCGTTGAAGTCCAGCTCACCCTTGTCCAGCAGGCCCTTCACGCCATCGACCTTCTTCTGGCCGGTGGCGATCTGCTCGGCGGTGGCGCCTTCGGGCAGGGCGATCAGGATGTGGGCCAGATGGTACTGGGTGCCCGCCGTGGCTTCCTGCTTCAGCGCGGCATCCACTTCGCCCTCACTGACGCTGATGCGGCTCTGCGCGAAGCTCTGGCGCAGGCGCTGCACGGTGATTTCATCGCGGACCGAGCTGCGGAAGTCGTTGAAGTCCACGCCATCGGCGGCCAGGCGCTGGCGCAGGGCGTCCAGGTTGGAACCGTTCTGCTGGGCAATCGCGTTCAGGGCCTGGTTGAGCTCCTGGTCGCTGACCTTGATGCCACTGCCTTCGGCACGCGTCACCTGCAGCTTGACCAGCACCAGGCGCTCGAGCACCTGGCGGCTGAGCACGTCATCCGGCGGCAGCTGGCCTTCGCGGCCGGCGTACTGGGCCTTGATGTTGATGATGGCGCGGTCCAGCTCGCTCTGCAGCACGACATCCTCGTCGACGATGGCGGCGATGCGGTCCAGCGACTGGCCCTGCTGGGCCAGCACCTGCAGCGGCGCGGCGACGGTGCTGACTGCGATCAGGGAAGCGAGTAGGACGGGGAAGGTCTTGGTCATGGGATCAGATTGGGATCGTAGTCTTCGCGCGTGGGGGCGCCCGTGGTGCTGGGCGGCACGAGATAGAGGTCGTCTCGGTAGTACCCGAGAATAGCACGGCGCAAAGTGCGGTCCGTGTTCTGGCCGATGGAGCTCAGGCCCTTGAGCACGAACTCGATCTGGAAGGAATTGTTCAGCTCACCCTCGCGGTTGCGCACGTAGCGGCGGGCCAGGGCGCGCACCGCCAGGCAGCAGCTGTCCCACTGTACGCCGCCGATGATTTCCAGTGGCGCCTTGTCCTCGAGCGAGTAGTAGTAGCGGCCCACCAGGCTCCAGGTCTGGTTGATCGGGTACAGGAAGGACAGGTCCACCTGTTCCAGCAGGGTGCGCTCTTCCTTGGTCGCGGTGGCCGGGGCAGCCGCGTTGATGCGGTAGCGGTAGGTCAGGTTGACGATGCCGTCGTTGGACATCAGGTAGCGCGCACGCACGCTGGCCAGGTCCTCGCGCTTGTACTTGGGGTCCCACTGGTAGGTGGCGCCCAGGTTCCAGCGGTCGTTGATGGCGTAGTTGGCATCGGCGATCCAGGCCGACTTGCCCTGTTCCACCTGCGAGGTGGTCCCGGGCAGCGTAACCCGCGAGTCGTCGAAGTACAGGATCTGGCCGATGCTGCCGGAGAAGCGCTCGCGGCCTGTTTCCTGGTTGATGAAGCGGGTGGTCATCGCCATGGTCAGCTGGTTGGCGTCGTTCTGGCGGTCGGCGCCGGTGTAGCGCGAATCGCGGAACAGCTGGCCCCAGCTGAAGGTGAAGTCACGGGTATCGAAGATCGGCAGGTCGCTCTGGTCGCGGTAGGGCGTACGCAGGTAGAACAGGCGCGGCTCCAGCGTGTGCAGGTACGAGGTGCCACCGATGGTGGTCTCGCGGTCGAAGAACATGCCGGCGTCCAGGCTGGCGATGGGCACGCTGCGGTGCGGCGAGGTGTTGCCGCGCAGCTGGTCCGGGGTCGCGGTGGCCGGGTTGATGCCCGCGTCGCGCAACGCCTGCAGCCGGGTCTGGTCGGCCAGCCCGCGGTCGAGCTCGTAGCCGGTGTAGCGGTAGGCCAGGGTCGGAGTGACATACCAGGATGCACCGGCGAACGGCAGGCTGACGTAGGGCTTCACGTCCAGGCGCGAGCCATCGTAATACGGCCTCACCACGCCGGTGCGGACGTATTCGCCATCGGGCAGCTGCGTCTTCAGGTTGACGTCGTCATGCGTGAAGTGGACCGCCTCGGCGTACACGCCCACTTCCAGCCACGGCAACAGCGGTTTGTCCCAGTTGACGAACAGGCGCGGCTGGCGCGAATACGGCAGCGAGGATTCGGTGAGGGTGTAATCGGTCAGCTGCCAGTAGTCGGCCATCAGCCCGGCCCGCCACGTCTTGCCGGTGCCATAGACGCCGACCTGGCTCTGCAGGCTGGACGTGGTCACCCCGAGCAGCTTGCTGGAGAAGTCCTCGGTGTAGCGCTCGTCGCTGACCCAGGCGATGTTGGCGCGCGCCTGCCAGGTCTTGTTGATGTTGTGGTAACCGCTGTACTCGACCTGGCCACGATCCTTGTCGCGCAGCTTGTCATTGGGCAGGTAGGCGGTCTGCAGTTCGCCACGGCCGCCGTCGTACAGGTAGCGGAACTCGTTGTCGAGCATCAGTCCGCGCTTGCTCATGTAGCGCGGGGTCAAGGTGTCGTCGTAGTTCGGCGCCAGGTTGAAGTAGATCGGCTGGGCGTAGTCGAAGCCGTTGCGCCCGGACATGCCCAGCTGCGGGTACAGCAGGCCGGTCTGGCGGCGGTCGTCGATCGGGAACTTGAAATACGGCGCCCACAGCACCGGCACCTTGCCGATGCGCAGCACCGCATTGCGCGCGGTACCGAAGCCTTCGTCGTTGTCCACGTCGATCTGCGGCGCCGACAGCTTCCATACGGGCTGCGAAGGATCACAGGTGGTGTAGGTCGAGCGGTGCATCTGGCCCACCGAACCCTGCAGGTCGATCGAATCGGCGCCGCCGTGGCCGCGCCGGTCCACCAGCTGGTACTGGATGTCGCTGATCTTGTGGGTATCCGATTCCTGGTTGCCTTCGGCACGCTTGGCGATCAGGCGGATCGACGAATCCTGGTAGCGCACATTGCCTTCGGCGATGTAGTTGCCACTTTCGGTGTCGAAGCTCAGGTGGTCGGTGCCCAGGAACTGGTCGCCACGCTTCAGCGCCACGTTGCCCTGGTACTGCGGCACGGTGCTGGTACCGAACAGCGTGTCGCCTTCGATATCGGTGGGTTGCTGGTCGCGGGTTTCGGCCGCGGCCTTGTCCGCCACAGGGGCGTCCTGGAAGACGGGCAGGACATCGGTCACCGGGCACAGGCCCCAGTTCACCGGTTTGTCGTCGGCCATGGCCGGCAGGCAGATGGCGATGCTCAGGGGGAGAGGCAGCAGGCGGAGGGCTCGGCGCACGCGGGATTCGGATTCGGACGAAAACGGATCGTAGCTTGCCCCATCCCTTGCATAGGGGCAATGAAGGCTTGCCGCGGGCAAGGGTTCAGGTTCATCCGGAACGCGGCTGGCCGGCACCGATCAGAGCATCGCGCCCACATGCGCGACAGAGCATTCGGCAAGGGCCTGCAGGTCGTATCCGCCCTCCAGCATGGACACCATGCGGCCGCCGCCATGGCGGCGGGCCAGGCCGCGCAGCTCGGCGGTGATCCAGGCGAAATCCTCGGTTTCCAGCATCAGGTCGGCCTGCGGATCGCGCAGGTGGGCATCGAAACCGGCCGAGACCAGCAGCAGCTGCGGGCGGAAATCGTCGATGGCCGGCAGCATTTCGTCGGCCCACGTGTTGCGGAAACGGAAGCTGCCGCTGCCCGGGGGCAGCAGGATGTTGAGCAGGTTGCCCGCGCCACGGTCGCGGCGCAGGCCCGAGTTGGGGAACAGCCCGGCCTGGTGCGTGCTGTAGTAGGCCACGCGCGGGTCGGCCACGAAGATGTCCTGGGTGCCGTTGCCGTGGTGGACGTCGAAATCGACCACCGCGATCCGCTCCAGCCCATAGCGGTCGCGCGCATACGCGGCCGCGATGGCGATGTTGTTGAAGAGGCAGAACCCCATCGCGGTGGTCGCGGTGGCATGGTGGCCGGGCGGGCGCACCGCGCAGAACGCCACCGGATCCTCGCCCAGCATCACCGCATCGACGGCCGCCACGCCGGCGCCGGCGGCATGGAGCGCGGCACTGGCCGAGCCGGGCGAGGTCATGGTGTCCATGTCGATCAGCCGCAACGGCTCGGTCTGCGGCGCCAGCACCTGATCGATCAGCGCGCTGTCGTGCACGCGCGCCAGTTCGCCGAATTTGGCCGGCGGCGCCTGGCGCCAGTCCAGCTGGTCGGGGTAGGCGGCCCGCAGGGCGTCGAGCACCACCTGCAGGCGTTCGGGACATTCGGGATGGCCGCGGCCGGGATCGTGTTGCAGACAGGCGGGATGGGTGAAAACCAGCATGCGGACAGGGTTCCGGGGCGGTGGGGCGGCTCAGCCGTGGCGGCGGGTGTGCTGCCAGAGGACCTCGCCGTGGCCATCGGCGCGGGCGAGCACGCGGGCCAGCACGAACAGCAGGTCCGAGAGCCGGTTGAGGTAATGCAGCGCTTCGGCGCGCACCGGTTCCTGGCGGGCCAGGGTGACGGTTTCGCGCTCGGCGCGGCGCACGATGGTGCGGGCCAGGTGGCAGCGTGCGGCGGCTTCGCCACCACCGGGCAGGATGAATTCCTTCAACGCGGGCAGGCCGGCGTTGTAGTGGTCCAGCTGGCGCTCCAGCGCCTCGACGTCGCCCGCCTGGATCGCCGCATGGCCGGGAATGCACAGCTCCCCGCCCAGGTCGAACAGCTGGTGCTGCACCGTGGTGAGCAGCGCGCGCACGTCATCGGGCAGCGCCACCGCCAGCAGTACCCCGAGCGCCGAGTTGGCCTCGTCCACGCTGCCGAAGGCGTTGACCCGTGCCGCATCCTTGGCCACCCGGCTGCCGTCACCGAGGCCGGTGCTGCCGTCATCGCCGGTGCGGGTGTAGATGCGCGACAGCCGGTTGCCCATGCGTGCCGGGCTCAGTGCAGCGCGTCGCGGCGGGCGTGCAGCAGCTTGACGACCTGCTCGGTGGCCAGCTGCAGCGCGGCCGCCAGGCCTACGTAGATCGCGGCGGTACGCAGGTAGGGCAGGAACCAGTCCGCATAGTTCCGTGCCCAGCCCTGCAGGGTCGGTGCGGCGACCATGTCGCTGGTCCAGTAGAAGCCGCTCTGCGCGAACAGGTGGCACACCGCCACCGCCGCCAGCAGCAGGGCCGAGGCCTTGGCCAGCGCGGTCCAGTCTGCGCCGTGGTAGCCCTTGCGCAGCAGCGCGCCACCGGCCCACATCGCGAAGTAGGCCGGCACCAGCAGCGCGGTACCCGGCGAGACGCAGTAATGCTGCCAGTAGCCGATGCCGCTGGCGCGGATCACCAGCACGTCGATCACGATCGCCAGCACCATCAGCAGCGGGAAGGCCCAGCGCGTCCAGCTGCGCAGGTGGAAGCCGGCAATGAAGAACACCGCCCACGAAGCGTCGGGGATCGCCGCGAAGTGATTGACCCGGGTCGCCGCCATCAGCAGCACGAGCACGAACAGGATGAAGGCGCGTTGGGCAGTGGTGGTCATGGGGGCGGGCGGTGGGAGTCCAGCGTTCATTCTAGCGCCTGCCGCCACGGGGCGTAGCCGGGCCGCACGCACTATCATGGGCGGCATGAGTGAACGTCATGACGTAGTGATCGTGGGCGGCGGCCTGGTTGGCGCCAGCCTGGCCATTGCCCTGGACCGGGCCGGCCGCGATGTCGGGCTGGTCGAGATCGCGCCGGCCGGCGCGCTGCCGCCGGTGTTCGACCAGCGCAACCTCAGTTTCGCCGCCGCCACGGTCAACGCCCTCACTGCCTTGGGGGTGATGCCGCTGCTGGGCTCGGCGGTGGGGCCGATCACCCGCATCCACGTCAGCCGCGCCGGGGATTTCGGCCGGGTCCAGATGGACGCTGCGCAGTACGATCGCCCCTGGTTCGGGCAGGTGGTGGTGGCGCGCGATTTTGGCCAGGCACTGGAAGCCCGCCTGCGGGGGCTCAGGCACCTGACCCGCTACCGGCCCGCGCGGTTCGTGCGGCTGGGCGCCACCATCGATGGCTGCCGCGAAGTGGTGATCGCCGACGATACCGGTGAGCGCACCCTGCTGGCGCGGCTGGTGGTCGGCGCCGATGGCACCCGCAGTGGCGTGCGCGAGGCGCTGGGCATCGGCGTGGACGAGCACGATTTCCAGCAGACCCTGTTCGTGGCCCGCGTGCGCTCGGCGCGCGCGCCGGACGGCACCGCGTTCGAACGCTTTACCGATACCGGCCCGACCGCCCTGCTGCCGCGTGGCGACCGCCATTACGGGGCGGTGCACGGCGTGGCCCGCGACCAGGCCGATGCGGTGCTGGCACTGGACGACGCGGCGTGGCTGGCGCGACTGCAGCAGGCCATCGGCTGGCGCGCGGGGCGGCTGCTGGAAAGCGGCCCGCGCAGTGCCTACCCGTTGGTGCAGGTGCTGGCGCAGGGTCTGGTGGGCGAGCGCGCGGTGCTGCTGGGCAATGCGGCGCAGACCATCCACCCGCTGGGTGCGCAGGGCTTCAACCTGGGCCTGCGCGATGCGCTGACCCTGGCCGAACTGATCGAAACGGCCGCCGACGTGGGCAGCGATGCACTGCTGCAGGCGCATGTCGCGCGCCGGGACGAGGATCGCCGCCAGACCATCGCGTTCTCCGGTGGGCTGGCGCGGCTGACCAGCAATCCGGCGCCGCTGATGCGCCCGCTGCGCAGCCTCGGGCTGCTGGCGGCGCAGGCCACGTCGATGCAGTCGATGCTGGTCGGCGGCGCGATGGGCTTCCGCGGCGAAGTCCCGGCGCTGTGCCGTGGAGCCGGCGCATGAGCCGGCGCGCGCGCGATGTGATCGTGGTGGGCGGCGGCGTGGTCGGTGCCGCCTGCGCATTGGCGCTGGCCGAGGCCGGGCTGCAGGTCACCCTGGTCGAAGGGCGCGAGCCGCCCGCGTGGCAGCCGCAGCAGCCGGACCTGCGGGTGTACGCCTTCGCCCCGGACAATGCGCAGCTGCTGCGCACCCTCGGGGTGTGGCCGGCGGTGCTGGCCGCGCGCGCCTGTGCGTACCGGCGCATGCGCGTCTGGGACGCCGCTGGCGGCGAGGAACTGCAGTTCGACGCCGACCGCCTGGGCCGTGAGCAGCTGGGCTGGATCGTGGAGAACGACCTGCTGGTGGACCGGCTGTGGGCGGCCCTGCCGGCGGCGGGCGTGCAGCTGTGCTGCCCGGCGCGGGTGGACGCGCTGGAACAGGATGCCGACGGCGTGCGCGTGCGGCTGGAGGACGGACGCCGGCTGGACGCAGCGCTCGCCATCGCTGCCGACGGTGCGGACTCGACCCTGCGCCGCCTGGCCGGCGTGGAGGTCAGCCGCCAGGAGTACGGCCAGCGCGGCGTGGTCGCCTACATCGATACCGAACAGGACAACCAGGCCACGGCCTGGCAGCGCTTCCTGACCACCGGCCCGTTGGCGGTGCTGCCGGCCGGCACGCGCCGCAGCTCCATCGTGTGGACGCTGCCCGATGCCGAGGCCGAGCGCGTGCTGGCGCTGGACGAGGCCGCCTTCAACGCCGAGCTGACCCGCGCCTTCGGCGCCCGGCTGGGCGCGATGACGCTGGCGTCGCGGCGCCCCCCCGGCCCGCCCCGCCGCCCCGAGGCCACACCCCCCCGGGC
>NZ_JASCOP010000128.1:0-11513 GCF_029959395.1 Stenotrophomonas sp. PS02300 | reverse complement strand
ACATGGATGTTTCGCAAGAGCCCCCAAGGATGGGTTCACGGCGCCCCCCGTACCCCCGCACCCGCCGGCCCACCTCAGGCCATGCGATGACCACCGGCTGTTCGCCAAAGTGCATGAAGCTGCCGGGCAGGGCCCGGCACTACCGGGCTGACCGCAATCACACCTGTGTCCGTGACCGCACCGTTGCCCGCAATCACGCCGCTTCAAAAAACCAAAAAAAAACGCGGCGCAAGCGCCGCGTTTTTTCGTCAGACCTGGCGAAACTCAGCCGGCCTTGGCAACAGCCTTCTTGGCCACGGCCTTCTTTGCCGGGGCCTTGGCCACGGTCTTCTTGGCGACCGGCGCAGCTGCGCCCACGGCCACCTTGCTCACCGCGTGCGAACGCGAATTGCCGTAGCTGGCGTTGTAGCGCTTGCCCTTGGCGGTCTTGCGGTCACCCTTACCCATGTCGTCAACTCCTTAGTCTGAAATCTGATTACCCCGTGCTGACACGGGTTCGGCGGGCCCGCCCTTGCAGACGCCCCCGCGCACGATCGGAAAGCCTACCACAGCGCCTCAGTGCGCACAGCTCGCATCATGGACGTGCCCGTGGTTCAGGCGCAGGTTGACCAGGTGCGCAACACCCACCAGCACCCCGCCCAGCGTCATCACCACCGCGTGCGGCACCGCCGAATGGTGCAGCGGCCCGTACAGCAGCCCCGCCCACAGCGCCGTCAGACCCGGCACCAGGAACCCCAGCGCGCGCAGCGCCCCATGGCGGCGATAGCCCCACACCAGGCTGAACAACCCCAGCAGGGTCACGAAGCTGACCAGCGCCAGTTCCACCCCGTCGCCCAGCCATACCGACAGCCCCAATGAGGGGGCCGCCGCCAGCAGGACAGGCAACACGGCGCAGTGCACCGCACACAGCAGCGAGCCGGTGGCACCAAAGCGATCCAACAGATGACGGAGGCGGGAGAACAGGGGCATGACTTCCAGCAGGGTCGGCGAAGCGTTATGGAATAATATAACATCAATCCCGACGCGCACTCCCTCCCCCTGCCCCACCCGGTTCCACCCTCCCGATTTGACGGGATTGGCGCGCCCCACCATTGATACATTGTAACAATTCGACCGACGGACCCTCTGCCCATGCGCTCTTCCCGTTCCCTCAAGCCGCACGCCCTGTCCCTGGCGCTTGCCGCTGCGCTGCTCCCCACCCTGGCCTTTGCCGCCGACGATGCCGCCGAGCGTGACCACCACCTGACCGAGCTGTCCGCAGTGAAGGTCACCGCCACCCCGCTGCAGGGCGACGCCGAATCGCTGGCACGGCCCGTGGACGTGCTCGCCGGCGAGCGCCTGGACGAACAGAAGGCCGGCACCCTCGGCGATACCGTGGCCAAGTTGCCCGGCGTGCAGAGCACCTTCTTCGGCCCCGGCGTCGGCCGCCCGATCATCCGCGGCCAGGAAGGCCCGCGCGTGGCCGTGCTCTCCAACGGCATGGGCAACATGGATGCTTCCACCGTCAGCGCCGACCACGCCACCAGCATCGAACCGTTCCTGGCCGACCAGATCGAAGTCCTGAAGGGCCCGGCCACCCTGCTGTTCGGCAGTGGCGCCATCGGCGGCGCGGTCAACGTGGTCGATGGCCGCATCGCACGCGACCTGCCCGACCGCCCGCTCAGCGGCCGCGCCGAAGTGCGCGGCAACTCGGTCAATGACGAACGCAGCGGCATGTTCCGGCTCGATGGCGTGAACGGCAACTGGGTGCTGCATGTCGACGGCCTGGTCCGCAACGGCGATGACTACCGCATTCCCGGCTACGCCGTGATCGACGGCCTGGAAGACCACAGCGGCCACGACCACGAAGAAGGCGACACCGACGAGCCGCGCCGCGGCACCCTGGACAACAGCTCCATCCGCACCCGCGCCGGCGGCGTCGGTGCGACCTGGCTGGGCGAAGGCGGCTACTTCGGCGCGTCGGCCAGCACCTACCGCACCAACTACGGCATTCCCAACGGCGCCCACGTGCATGCCGACGACGACCATGATCATGACCATGGCGACGAGGAAGAAGAAGGCGACGAGCACGACGTGCGCATCGACATGGTGCAGAACCGCTTCGAAGCCAAGGGCGGCATCTACAACCCGGTGTCGTTCCTGAAGAACATCAACCTGCGCACCGCCTACACCGACTACGAGCATGTCGAGCTGGAAGCCGGCACCCCGTCCACCCGCTTCACCAACCGCGGCGTCGAAGCCCGCCTGGAAGCCGTGCAGCAGCAGATCGGCGGCTGGGACGGCGCGTTCGGCCTGCAGTTCGGCAACAGCGATTTCGGCGCCAAGGGCGAAGAAGCCTTCGTGCCCGATACCGGCACCCGCAACGTGGGCCTGTTCGTGCTGCAGGAAAAGCAGTTCGGCCCGTTCAAGCTGGAACTGGGCGGCCGCCACGACCAGGTCAAGCTGGACCCGACCGGCGATTACCGCGCGCGCACCTTCGATGCCACCAACCTGTCGGCCGCCGGTATCTGGAAGCTCAACGATGCGGTCGACCTGCGCTTCGGCGTGGACGGTTCCGAGCGCGCGCCGACCAATGAAGAGCTTTACGCCGCCGGTGCGCACATCGCCACCCGTTCGCTGGAGATCGGCGATGCCAACCTGAAGACCGAACGCGGCCAGCGCGTCGAACTCGGCATCCACACCCACAGCGACCGCCTCGATTTCTCCGCGTCCATCTACCAGACCAAGTTCAAGGACTTCATCTACCTGGCCGACACGGGCGTTGTCGAAAGCCTGCCGGTGCGCCTGTGGACGCAGCAGGACGCCACCTTCAAGGGCGCCGAGGCCGAAGCGCTGGTGCACCTGTTCGAAGGCAACAGCGGCGACTGGGACCTGCGCGTGTTCGGCGACTACGTGAAGGCCGAGCTGGATGGCAGCGGCAGCCGCAGCGTGGACATCGCCGTGCCGCACGGCGACCACGACCACAACTACACCGTGGACCTGGCCAACAGCGGCTACCTGCCGCGCATCTCCCCGGCGCGTGTCGGCGCCGACCTGCGCTGGTCGCGTGATGGCTGGCGTGCTTCGGTGGGTGCGGTCCGCTACAGCAGCCAGAAGGACACCGCGCAGAACGAAGCGGAAAGCGCGGGCTACACCCTGGTTGATGCGCACTTCGCCTACCGCTGGGACCGCTCGGACAGCAACAGCTACGAGGTGTTCCTGGACGGCAACAACCTGACCAACCGCGAGGCACGTGCACACACCTCGCTGCTGCGCGATTACTCGCCGCTGCCGGGCCGCGGCGTGGCGTTCGGCATCCGCGCCTACTTCTGATCCCCACTGGGGTCACTGTTTCACCTTCGGGGGCCCCAGGGCCCCCGTTTTTTTGGTCGTACAATCCGGAAAACCCACCGACCCGGAACGGCCCATGCATCCAGCGTCCCCCGCCCCGCGCATGCATTGGGGGCTGCTTGTGGCGGCCTCGGCCATTTTGATGGTGACCATGGGCGTGCGGCAGACGTCCGGGCTGTACGTGGACCCGATCCACCGCAGCACCGGGGTGAGCATCGTCGAGATCAGCTTCGCGCTGGCCATCGGGCAGTTCGTCTGGGGCGCGGTGCAGCCGGTGTTCGGCGCGGTGGCCGACCAGCGCGGGGCGTGGCCGGTGCTGCTGGGCGGCGCGCTTCTGCTGGTGGCGGGCCTGGTGCTGGCCCCGCTGCTGACCAGCCCGCTGGGGCTGAGCTTTACCCTGGGCCTGCTGATGGCCGCCGGTGCGGGGGCCGGCAGCTTCTCGGTGCTGATCGGCGCCACCGCGCACCGCCTGCCGGCCGAAAAGCGTTCCTTCGCCGCCGGCCTGATCAACGCCGGTGGTTCGCTGGGCCAGTTCGTGTTCGCCCCCCTGGTGCAGTGGGTGATCAGCAGCGCCGGCTGGGCGCGCGCGATGTGGGTGATGGCCGCCGCCGCGCTGCTGTCGCTGCCGATGGCCTGGCCGCTGCGGCGACGTGCCGGTGACCACGCCGCGGCCGGTACCGCCGATGAGGGCGGCCTGCGCGCCCAGCTGCACGTGGCCGCGCGCGACCGCAGCTACTGGTACCTGCACCTGGGCTTCTTCACCTGTGGCCTGCACATCGCCTTCCTGGTCACCCACCTGCCCGGCGAGATCGCGCTGTGCGGGCTGTCGCCGACGGTGGCGTCCACCTCCATCGCCCTGATCGGCCTGTTCAACATCGCCGGCAGCCTGCTGGTGGGCGCACTCGGCCAGCGCTACCGGATGAAATACCTGCTGTTCTGGATGTATGCCAGCCGCGCGGTCATGATCGGCGCCTACCTGCTGGCCCCGCCCACCGCGCTCACCTTCTATGTGTTCTCCGCCGCGCTGGGCTTCACCTGGCTGGCCACGGTGCCGCCCACCGCAGGCCTGGTGGGCAAGCTGTTCGGCCCGCGCTACCTGGGCACCCTGTTCGGCCTGACCCTGCTGTCGCACCAGCTCGGCGGCTTCTTCGGCGCGTGGCTGGGCGGGTTGGCGCTGGCCCACTCGGGCAACTATCTGTGGATGTGGTACGCCGACATGGCTCTGGCTGCGCTGGCGGCGGTGATCAACCTGCCGATCCGCGAGGCCCGCTACGGGTGCCATGCGGTTCCGGGCACGCGCTGACTTCACGCCTCGTTGACCAAGCAGAGCGGCCTCATACCGGTATCGCCCGACCGGCTTCCATTGCGGACATTCCTGTCCGAAAATAGCCCATGCAAAGTCAACGTGCCGATGCGGCTGCCCGCCGCGCCCTGATCCTCGATGCCGCCGACAGCGTGTTCGGCCAGCATGGCGTTACCGCACCGCTGGACCTGGTGGTCGAAAAGGCCCAGGTCGGTCGCGCCACCCTCTACCGCAACTTCCCCGACCGCACCGCGCTCATCGAGGCGCTGCTGGACCGCACCGTGGCCCGCATCGCACGCCAGGTGGAAACCCTGGGTGAGCGCGACGACGCCCTGTTCGAGGTACTGCAGGGCATGGCCTCGCGGATCGTGCAGTCGCCGGCGCTGGCCGACTACTGGCGTGCGGTGGACCCCGACGAACCCACGATCAAGGCCGCGCGGCAGACCGTGCACGGCCTGCTCAAGGCGCCGATACAGCGCGCGATCGATGCCGGCTTGTGCCGCCCGGACCTGCAGGCGGCCGATATCTCGCTGATTTCCAGCATGCTGGGCGCCGCACTGCGCGGCAAGACCCGCGAAGAACGCGCGCGCCTGGCCGGGCGCGCACTGCAACTGCTGCGCGGAGGGCTGGGCGGACAGGTCGACGGGGGCCGCTGATGCCGGAGTACCTCAAGCCGATCCCGGACTGGGAGGAACACGAAAAGCCGACCCTGCCCGGCTCGGCATCGATGCCGTGGCACCCGCCGCACCGCCGCGTGGCCTATGCGCTGGTCGCGCTGCTGGTGGGCATCACCGGCGGGCTGGGCAGCGCGCTGGTCACCGCCAACCTCCCGTTCCTGCAGGGCCAGCTCGGGCTTACCCCGACCCAGGGCAGCTGGCTGGTGGCCGCCTATGCGATGGTCAACGTCACCGCCAACCTGCTGGCCTTCAAGTTCCGCCAGCAGTACGGCATCCGCCTGTTCGCCGAAATCGGGCTGGGTTTGTACGCCACGTTGGCGGTGCTGCATCTGTTCGTGGGCAGTTTCGAGACCACGTTGATGATGCGTGCGGCCAGCGGCTTCGCCGGTGCGGCGTGCAGCACGTTGGGCACGCTGTACATGCTGCAGTCGCTGCCGCGGCGCTATACCGGCAACCTGTTGGTGATCGGCGTGGGGATTTCGCAGATGGCAGTGCCCATTGCCTGGCTGGTATCGCCCGGCCTGATCGACACCGGCCAGTGGCACAATCTGTACCTGTTCGAAGCCGGGCTCGCGCTGTGCGCCTTCGCCGCCGTGGTGATGCTCAAGCTGCCGCCGGGCGCGCAGATCAAAGTCTTCGAGCCGATGGACTTCCTCAGCTTCGCCCTGTTTGCCCCGGCGGTGGCGCTGCTGGTGGTGGTGCTGGCCCAGGGCACGCTGCGCTGGTGGCTGGACACACCCTGGCTGGGCTGGGCGATGATCGCATCGATCACGCTGGGTACCGCCGGGCTGGTGGTCGAACACTACCGGCGCAATCCGCTGCTGCAGATCCGCTGGCTGGCCAGCCTGCCGATGCTGCACTTCATCGTCGGCGCCTTCCTGCTGCGTTTCCTCACCACTGAACAGTCCTATGGCGTGGTCGGGTTGATGCGCCAGCTGGGCATGGGTCCGGACCAGATGCGGCCGCTGTTCGCGGTGATCCTGGCCGGGGTGATCACCGGCATCGCCACCAGTTCGCTCACCTTCGGGCCCAAGCGCATCATCGCGCAGCTGTTGATGGCCATCCTGCTGCTGGGCAGTGCCGCCCTGCTCGACCAGAGTCGCACCAGCCAGGACCGGCCGCATGACTTCTTCCTCAGCCAGTTCCTGGCGGCAATGGGGTCGGGCATGTTCATGGGCCCACTGATCATGCTCGGCATCACCCAGGCCCTGAAACAGGGCACCGACCACATGATCACCTTCCTGGTCACGGTGTCGATCACCCAGACGCTGGGCGGGCTGGCCGGTTCGGCGGTCCTGGGTACCTACCAGGTGCACCGTGAGCAGGTCTATTCCAGCGCGCTGGTCAGCCAGCTCGATCCCTCCGACGGCGTGGTCGCGCAGCGCCTGAAGCTGCAACAGCAGCTGTACACGCCTCTGCTCACCGACCCGGTGCAGCGCAGTGCGCAGGGCACCGCCCAGCTGGCGCAGATCACCCGGCGCGAGGCCAACGTGCGCGGCTTCAACGACGTGTTCTCGTTGAGCGGCCGGGTCGCCTTGATCTTCCTGGGCTGGCTGCTGCTGTTGTCGGTGCGCACCGCCGTGCTCAAGCAGTGGCGCAAGCGCCATCCCCGCCCCGTTTCCCTGTAATAGGTCTTTCCATGTCCACTACGCCTCCGCGCGATGACCATCCTGATGACGTGAACCCGCCGGTGCCCACCGATGCCGCGCCAGTGGCCGCACAGGCTGCGCCGGCCGCCGCCGCGGCGCCCAGCAGTGCGCCCAAGTACCTCAAGCCCAGCCGGCGCAGCGTGGTGGTGATGATCGTGGTGGCGTTGATCGGCATCGCGCTGATCCTGCGCGCGTGGTCGCTGTGGCCGTTCAACAGCAGCTGGGTGAGCACCGACAACGCCTATGTGCGCGGGCAGATCACGGTGCTGGCGCCGCAGGTCAACGGCTATGTCACCGAGGTGCTGGTGAAGGACTTCCAGCATGTGACGCAGGGCCAGACGCTGCTGCGCATCGACGACCGCATCTACAAGGAGAAGGTGGCGCAGGCGCAGGCGAACCTGGACAGCGCGATCGCCGCGCTGGCCAACTCCGACCAGGCGCAGGCACAGAACCGCGCGCAGATCGGTGCGGCGCAGGCGGCGCTGTCTGCGGGCCAATCGGAACTGGCGCGCTCGCGCGTGGAGCTCAAGCGTTACGAGGAACTCGCCGACCAGCAACTGGTGGCGCTCAACGACCGCGACAAGTTCCGCACCAGCGCGCAGGCCGCGCAATCCTCCGTGCAGCAGTCGCAGGCGCAGATCCGCATTGCCGAAGAAACGCTCACCTCCACCCAGGTGGCGCGCAAGAGCCTGGAAGCCGGCGTGGAAACCGCCAAGGCGCAGCTGGAACTGGCGCGCATCGACCTGGCCAACACGGTCATCCATGCCCCGCGCGATGGTCAGGTCAGCGAAGCCTCGGTGCGTCTGGGCCAATACGTCACCGCCGGTTCGCAGCTGTTGTTCCTGGTGCCGGACACCTTGTGGGTGGTGGCCAATTTCAAGGAAGGCCAGACCTGGCGCATGCGCATCGGCCAGCCGGCCTCGTTCTCGGTGGATGCCTTCGACGGGGAGCGGTTGAACGGCCACATCGAGCAGATTGCCCCGGCCACCGGTTCGGAATTCAGCGTGCTTCGCCCGGACAACGCCAGCGGCAATTTCACCAAGGTGGTGCAGCGGTTGCCGGTAAGGATCGCGATCGACCCGGATCAGGAGCTTGCACCACGCCTGCGTCCGGGCATGTCGGTGGTCGTACGGGTCGATACCGCAGCGGAGCCGACGCGCACGCCGTGATCGGGTGCGGCTTTACCCCGCGCAGCGGGCGCACAGGCCGTGCACTTCCAGCGTCTGTGCCTGCGGCTGGAAGCCCAGTTCCTTGGCGCGCTTTTCCAGCTGGCTGACGATGTCGCGGTCTTCCAGCTCCACCGCGCTGTGGCAGCTGTTGCAGATCAGGAACGGCACCGAATGCTGCGCGCTGCTGGGGTGGTGGCAGGCCACGAAGGCGTTCACCGATTCGAGCTTGTGCACGAAGCCGTTGGCCATCAGGAAATCCAGCGCGCGGTACACGGTGGGCGGGGCATCGGCGCCCACGCCCTTGCCGCTGCGCACCCATTCCAGCAGCTCGTACGCCTTGACCGGCTTGCCGGCCTCGGCGATCAGCCGCAGCACGTTGGCGCGGATCGGCGTCAGCCGCAGTCCGCGTTCCGTGCACACGCGCTCCACCACCTTCACGAAGTCCGAAGCGTCGTGAACGTGATGGTGTGGGGCGGTACAAGCGGTCTTTGCGGACATGCGCGGTCTCCTGTGGTCAGGCCGTCGGTACTTTAGTGAGTGCGACGTCGATCCGTTTCAAGGCCTCTTCACGCCCGGCCAGGAACACGGTCTGCGAAATGTCCGGGCTGACCTGGGTGCCGGTGATGGCCACGCGCAGCGGCTGCGCCACCTTGCCCATGCCGATCTCCAGCACCGCCGAGACGTCGTGCAGGGCGGCCGCAACGCCGTCCAGCGTCCACTCGCCCAGCGCCGCCAGCAGCTCGCGGGTCTTGCCCAGCGCCAGTTCCGCGCCCGGCTTGAAGTGCTTGGCCACCGCCGCTTCGTCGTATTCGACCAGCGGCTGGTACCAGACCACCGCCTTTTCGGCCATTTCCTTCAGGGTCTGCACGCGGTCGCGCAGCGCCACCACCACGTCGGCCGGGGCCGGGCCGGCGCCCAGGTCCAGGCCCAGCTTGTTCAGCTGGTAGACCAGGTGCGGGGCGATGGCGGCCGGGTCTTCGCTCTTCAGGAAGTGCTGGTTGACCCAGCCCAGCTTGGCCATGTCCAGGCGCGAGGCCTTGGAATTGCAGTTGGTCACATCGAACAGGTCGATCAGCTCCTGGCGGCTGAACAGCTCCTGGTCGCCATGCGACCAGCCCAGCCGGGCCAAGTAGCTCAGCAGCGCGTCGGGCAGGTAGCCGGCGTCCTTGTACTGCATCACGTCGGCCGCGCCGGTGCGCTTGGACAGCTTGGCGCCCTGCTCGTCCAGGATCATCGGCATGTGGCCGAACTTCGGCACCGGCGCGCCGATGCCTTCGTACAGGTTGATCTGGCGCGGGGTGTTGTTGATGTGGTCATCGCCGCGGATCACTTCGGAAATGCGCATGTCCCAGTCGTCCACCACCACCGCGAAGTTGTAGGTGGGGAAGCCATCAGGACGGAAGATCACCATGTCATCGAGCTCGCTGTTGGCGATCTCGATGCGGCCCTTGATCAGGTCGTCGAACACCACCGTGCCTTCCAGCGGGTTCTTGAAGCGGATCACCCGGTTCGGATCGTCGCGGTACGGCAGGTTCTGCTCGCGCGCGGCGCCGTTGTAACGCGGCTTTTCCTGGCGCGCCATGGCCGCTTCGCGCATCGCGTCGAGCTCTTCGCGGGTTTCGTAGGCGTAGTAGGCCTTGCCGTCGGCGATCAGCTGCTCGGCCACTTCCTTGTAGCGGGCCACGCGCTGGGTCTGGTAGATCGGGCCTTCGTCGTAGTTCAGGCCCAGCCACTCCATTGCCTCCAGGATCGCGTCGATCGCGCCCTGGGTGCTGCGTTCACGGTCGGTATCCTCGATGCGCAGCACGAACTCGCCGCCGCGGTGGCGCGCTTCCAGCCAGCAGTACAGCGCGGTGCGGGCACCGCCGATGTGCAGGTAGCCGGTAGGACTGGGGGCGAAACGGGTGCGGCAGGTCATGGAGGGCTCTGGAGAACGGGAATCCCGGCAATTTTACCTGCCCCGGCCGGCAAAGGGGGCCGGGGCGGCGTTCCCGGCCCCGGCGGGTCAGCGGACATGCTCGAACAGCGTGGCCCAGCCGCGCGCCGCCGCCTGCTCCTGCATGCGCTCGGGGTTGATCTGGCGCAGGTGGAACTGCATCCGCGTGCTGCCGGGCGTGGCCACCGCCCCGTACATCTCAGCCAGGGTTTCGGCGCGGCTTTCCCCGGCCGCCGGGGTACGGGCCGCCGCCCGGCTGAAGTAGCGTGAGCCGAACAGGTTGTTTACCCACTGGTTGAACCTGGACAGCTTCTTGAACACCATCAGGCCGAAATTGGGGTCGTACAGCAGGTATTCGCGCCGCCCATTGCCCAGCACCACCACCGCGCAGGCCATGCTGTGCTTGGCCCCGCTCAGGATGAACTGGCTGCTGCGCGCGGTGTTGGCCAGGAAATCGGCCAGCGCATCCACCCCGATCAACGACGCCGC
This sequence comes from Stenotrophomonas sp. PS02300, assembly GCF_029959395.1. NCBI lineage: Bacteria > Pseudomonadati > Pseudomonadota > Gammaproteobacteria > Lysobacterales > Lysobacteraceae > Stenotrophomonas > Stenotrophomonas sp. PS02300. The sequence goes on along the minus strand of NZ_JASCOP010000128.1, from coordinate 960 downwards.
CGACACCGAACCCGGCTGCAGCGCGGCCCCCTGCGCATCACGGACCACCGCGCGCAGCGCACTGGCGTGCGCAGTATCCGGCTCCCGGATCGCCCGCCGCAGCTGGTCCAGCACGTGGACTTCCTCGCCCTGCCCCATCGCCGTGGCCATGATGCGCGACAGACCCGTGCACATCCCCGACGTGGACAGGCCGTTGCCTTCGCCAAGCAGGGCCTGCGAAGCGGGAATGAACTCGCCGCCGGCGATGTACACCGAATCGTGCACCACCTCATTGACCACGATGTAGTGCTCGGCGCGCAGCGTATTGTCCAGCCGCTCGATGATCACCGACAGCGCGCCCTGCTGCACCGGGTCGAGGTAGCCGGAGACGAACAGTTCCTTCATCTGCTGCAACGACACGGTTTCATGCGCTTCTTCTGGCGTCATCACCCGTTCCCAGTGGTCCACCCCCCATCTGAAGTCCTGCGAGCTGCTGTCCACCGAACGCGAGTGCGCGCGTTCCACCAGCGAGTTCAACGAACCCCGGTAGCTGCGTTCCACCGACTTGCGGCGCGAGCCGCTGTTGGGCGCGCCGCCACGCAGGCCCACATCGCTGTGCGGTTCCCACATCCCATCGGCATTCAGTCGAACAGGCTGGTGGTAGAAGTTGCCCGGCTGCGGGTTCTGCAGCCGCCAGGTGCCGTGGGCGCGATCAAACGCCACCTCGTAGGCGTGCCCGGCCTGGCCGATGTACTGCCGCCCCAGGTAGTCGTGCACGCCATTGTCGGCAGCCCGCGACCCGGCCAGCACCACCGGCTGCGCGTACCGCTCGGCCAGGTGCTCCAGCGGATCGGCCGCCTGCTCCCAGACCGGTGCCTGCAGCGCCGGTTGCAGGCGTGCGCCGTCGCGCGCGGCGAGCGCGACCAGCCGCCGGGTGCCCAGAGGCGCCGACAGGGCCAGCCCGAGCAGGCCGCCGGCCGC
>NZ_JASCOP010000127.1:0-11529 GCF_029959395.1 Stenotrophomonas sp. PS02300 | reverse complement strand
GGGCAGGGCCCGGCACGGCCCGGAGGGTCATTCCACCGGGGGCAGTTCGCGGATCGCGCTGATCTCATCCAGCCACAGCACATGCTGCTGCGCCGGGCTGTCCAGATCGTCCAGGCGCAACTGGCCGTTGCTGCCTTCGTTCTCTTCCGCGTCGCGGTACTGCTGCACGGTGGGCTGCACCGCCACGGTGCCGAGCAGGCGGCGTCCGTCTTTCAAGGTGACTTCGACCTGGGTCTGGCCTTTGAGCTGGGGCAGCAACGCCTCGAGCGCGGCGATGTCGGCCGGATTCGTGTGGATTCGGGGGGCGATACGTGACATGTGGGTCTCCTGGAACGTTGATGCGCTACGTCAGCCACGCAGGGCGTGGCTCTACGGCAGACGGCGCGTAGTGCCACGCCCTGCGTGGCAAAACAGATACCGCCCGCCGCATTGACGCCCTGCGTGGCAACCGTCAATTCCGTGCGGCGAGGACGCTGCGTACCGCTGTGACCAGCTGGGCGACGGAATACGGCTTGGCCACGTGCTCCTGGAAGCCGGACGCCAGCGCGCGCTTGCGGTCGTCGGCACGGGCCAGCGCGGTCACCGCCACGATCGGCAGGGCGTTGGCATCCAGCCCGAAGTCCTGGCGCAGCGTGCTGACCAGGCCATAGCCATCCATGCCCGGCATGCCGATATCGGTGAGCAGCACATCCACCGCTTCATGCCCGCCGGCATCCAGCAGCGCCAGCGCTTCCCCGGCCGACGCCGCGGCGGTCACCTGCGCGCCCTGCTCTTCCAGCAGCCGGCGCAGGTATTCCAGCACTTCGGGCTGGTCTTCCACCGCCAGCAGGCGCAGGCCCTTGAGCGGGTACGGCTCGATCAGCTGTTCCCGGATCGGGCCACTGAACACTTCGCGCAGCGGGCGGCCATCGGCCTGCGGCTGGTAGCGCGGCAGCTGCACGGTGAATTCCGCGCCCTGGCCCTGCCCTTCGCTGTTGGCGGTGACCGTGCCGCCGTGCAGCTCGACCAGCTGCTGCACGATCGCCAGGCCCAGGCCCAGCCCGCCGTGGCGGCGCGTGGTGGTGCCGTCGGCCTGGCGGAAGCGGCTGAACAGATGGCGCAGGAACTCCGGCGCGATGCCGTCGCCCGAATCGGCCACGGTCACTGTCCAGTGGTCACCGTCGGTGGCAAGGGTGACCGTGACCGAACCGGCGGCGGGGGTGAATTTGATGGCGTTGCTGAGCAGGTTCCACAGCACCTGCTGCAGGCGCGTGGCATCGCCCAGCACCAGCGCCGGTTCGTCGGGCATGACCAGCCGGGTATCCAGCGCCTTGCCTTCGGCCACCAGCTCCTGGGCACGCATGGCCTCGGTGAGCTGGGCGCGCAGGTCCAGCACTTCCACTTCCAGCTGCACCTTGCCCAGCAGCATGCTGCTCAGGTCCAGCATGTCCGAGATCAGCCGCTTCTGCGCCATGGCACTGTTGGCGATCACGCCCAGGCCCTTGAACAGCGGGCTGGTGCTGTCCACGCGCTGCAGCAGCAGCTCGCTCCAGCCCAGGATGGTGGTCAGTGGCGTGCGCAGCTCGTGCGACAGCGTGGCCAGGAATTCGTCCTTCAGCCGCGCCATGCTTTCAGCGGCGTTGCGTGCGGCGCGCTCGGACTGCAGCAGCTCTTCGCGCGCCATCTCGATTTCGCGGCGTTCGGTGACATCGCTGCTGCTGCCGGCCAGGCCGATGAAGCGGCCCATCCGCGAGAAACGCGGCTGGGCGTTCATTTCCAGCCAGCGCCACTGTTCGTCGGCGCGCAGCCCGCGCACCAGCACCTGCATGGAACGCTGCGCCTTCAGCGCGGCCTGCAGTTCGTAATCGAATACGGAGGCATCGTCGGGGTGCACCAACCCGCGCCAGACATCATCGGGCACGCGTTGTTCGTCACCGCCAAAGAATTCGGTAAACGCGCTGTTGACGAAGCGCGCATGGCCGCGCTCGTCCAGCACCCACACCGGCATGGGCAGGCCATCGGCCAGCGCGCTGAAACGCGCCTCGCTCTCGGCCAGCTCCACTTCAATCTGCTTGCGGTTGGTGATGTCGAAGAACAGCACCGCCACGCGGTGTTCGTGCGGTTCGCCTACGCGCATCGCCTCGACCGAGTACCAGCGGCCGAGCGCCCGCGCTTCCAGCTCGAACTGCTGCGAACGCCCGGTCAGTGCGATCTGGCCGTACACCCGGTACCACTCCGGTTCGTGGGTGGGCTGCAGCTCGCTCATCAGCCGGCCGGAGGACTGGTGCAGGCCGGTGTTGCGCTCGAAGGCGTCGTTGACCTCCAGGAAGCGGTAATCGACCCCGACGCCATCCTCAATGAGGACCTCGATGATGCAGAAACCCGCGCTCAGGCCTTCCAGGACCGCGCGATGCAGGGAAGGATCCGAGGCCGGGGCCGCAAACGGGGCGCGTTCCAGGGTGGAGGCAGGCAGGCTGGGCAAGGGCGTCAAGAGGGGCAACTGGCGGAACGGAGGGGTACAGCATCTTCCAGACCGCGTATTCGTAGCGTCAAGCAGGGGGTGCTGATTTGACGTAAGTGAATTCGTCCCCACTCCGGAACCGGCGCATCGTCGTTGGCGATTGTTCCGGCCCGTGATCAGGATCACACTGCGGATCATCCTCTTTCCGCAACCCCGACCGAGGCAACGCCATGAACCGCAAACCCTTGCTGGCTGGTGCTCTCAGCTGTCTGATGCTGCTTGTTGTCGGCTGTGCGACGGCCGGCCCGCGCAGTGTCACCTCCCCGGATGCACCGCGCGCACTCACCGGCGACAGCCCCGTGCAGGTCAGCTGGACCGACCCGGCCCAGTTCACGGAGATCCGCAACAGCTCCAACCGTTTCGAGGCCCAAAGCGGCAACTGGGTGTACCAGTTGGCCGATTCGCTGCGCAAAAGCGCGGTCAAGCGCCTGCCCCCAGGCCAGACGCTGGAGGTGCAGATCACCGACATCAAGCGCGCCGGCGACTTCGAGCCGCAGAACGGCCCGCGCGGCAACGATATCCGGATCATGCGCGACATCTATCCGCCGCGGATGACCCTCACCTTCACCCTGCGTGACGCCAGCGGCGGCGTGCTGCAGCAGGGCGAAGAAAAGCTGGCCGACATGGGCTACCTGAGCAACGGCGGCCTGCGCAGCAACAACGATCCGCTGCGCTATGAGAAATACATGATCGACCAGTGGCTGCGCCGGCTGCTGCCTACTGAAGGCCGCTGAGCACCCGCGCCACGCGCTTCACCGCGCACGGCAGCTGGTAGGCGCTCACGTTGCACAGCGGGGCCAGCACGTCCAGGCGTGGGGCCTCGCCCCACAGCGTGACCGTGCTGCCCACCCCGGCCTGCGGCAGGTCGGTGAGGTCCACGGTGAGCATGTCCATCGAGACCCGGCCGATCAGGTGGCCGGGCTGGCCATCGATCTGCACCGGGGTGCCGTTCGGCGCGAACTGCGGGTAGCCGTCGGCATAGCCCAGCGCCACCACGCCCACGCGGGTGGGACGTTCGGCCACGAAGCGGGCGCCATAGCCGACCGGTTCACCGGCGGCGATCTCGCGGATGGCGAAGATCTTCGACTGCATGGTCATCACCGGGCGCAGGCGCTCGGTGAAGGCGTTGTGCTTCTGCAGCGGGTTGGCCCCGTACAGCATCAGGCCCGGGCGCACCCAGTCGCTGCGCACGTCGGGCCAGCCCAGCAGCGCCGGTGAATTGCACAGGCTGGTTTCGCCGGCCAGGCCGTCGATGGTGGCAGCAAACAGATCGGCCTGTTCGCGCGTGCGCGGGCTGTCCAGTTCGTCGGCTCGGGCCATGTGGCTCATCAGCACCATCGGTGCCACCTGCGGCAGCGCCGACAGGCGCGCATGCGCGGCGCGGAATTCGGCCGGGGCCAGGCCCAGGCGGTGCATGCCGCTGTCCAGCTTCAACCAGATCTGCAGGGAGGCGTCGGTCTGGAACGCTTCCACGGCGTCCACCTGCCACGGCGCGGCCACCGCGAACCACAGGTTGTGCTGCACGATCAGCGGCAGTTCGTCGGCGTCGAAGAAGCCTTCCAGCAGCAGGATCGGCGAGGTGATGCCGGCCGCGCGCAGTTCCAGCGCTTCTTCAATGCAGGCCACGCCGAACGCGTCGGCTTCGCCGTCCAGCGCGCGCGCGCACGCCACGGCACCGTGGCCGTAGGCATCGGCTTTTACCGCGGCCAGGGTCTTGCGGCCGCCGCCCAGTTCACGGGCCAGGCGGAAGTTGGAGCGCAACGCATCCAGGTCGATCAACGCGCGGGCTGGGCGCATGCTTTCGGTTCACTGTGTTGGACGGACGCGGCGTGGTGGCCGCCATAACGGAAGATATCCAGGCCTTCGGTGCTGATCTGCGGCTGGCGCGCGCTCATCAGGTCGGCCAGGTAGCGGCCCGAGCCGCAGGCCATGGTCCAGCCCAGCGTGCCGTGGCCGGTGTTGAGGAACAGGTTGCGGTACGGGGTGGCGCCGATCACCGGCGTGCCATCCGGGGTGGCCGGGCGCAGTCCGGTCCAGAACTCGGCGCGCGACAGGTCGCCGCCGTCCGGGTACAGGTCGCCCACCACCTTTTCCAGGGTGGCGCGGCGGCGCGGCGACAGCGACAGGTCGAACCCGCCCACTTCGGCCATGCCGCCCACGCGGATGCGGTCGTCGAAACGGGTCACCGCCACCTTGTAGCTCTCGTCCAGGATGGTCGAGGTCGGCGCCATCGCCGCGTTGGTGATCGGCAGGGTCAGCGAGTAGCCCTTCAGCGGGTACACCGGCAGGTGCATGCCCAGCGGCGCCACCAGCGACGGCGAATAGCTGCCCAGCGCGACCACGTAGCGGTCGGCGGTTTCAACCTTGCCGTCGATGCGCACGCCGGTGATGCGGTCGCCGTCGGTTTCCAGGCCGGCGATGTCCTGGTCGAAGCGGAACTCCACCCCGGCATCCATCGCCATCTGGGCCAGGCGGCGGGTGAACAGCTGGCAGTCGCCGGTCTGGTCGCGCGGCAGCCACAGCGCGCCCACCAGCTTGTCGGCCACGCTGGCCAGCGCCGGCTCGTGGGCGATGATGCCGGCGCGGTCCAGCACTTCATACGGCACGCCGTACTGGGCCAGCACTTCGATGTCCTGCGCCGATGCATCCAGCTGCTGCTGGGTGCGGAACAGCTGGGTGGTGCCCAGGTCGCGGCCTTCGAATTCAATGCCGGTCTGCGCGCGCAGCTCGTTGAGGCAGTCGCGGCTGTATTCGGACATGCGCACCATGCGCGCCTTGTTGATGGCGTAGCGCTCGTGCGTGCAGTTGCGCAGCATCTGCGCCAGCCAGCGGTACTGGTTCAGGTCCAGCCCCGGGCGGATCGCCAGCGGTGCATGCTCGGAGAACAGCCACTTCACCGCCTTCAGCGGCACGCCCGGGGCGGCCCACGGCGAGGTGTAGCCGAACGACAGCTGGCCGGCGTTGGCAAAGCTGGTTTCCAGCGCCGGGCCGGGCTGGCGGTCCACCACCGTGACTTCAAACCCGGCCTGCCGCAGGTACCAGGCACTGGTCGTGCCGATTACCCCACTGCCAAGGACTAGAACGCGCATGAGACCTCTCCAACCCGATCATTCCCTGCACTGGAGCGTGCCGGGACCATAATTGAGGAAGTATATTCCGGCCAAACCAAGCAATTTTGCTGTTTTTGGCGCCTCAGGCAGGATATTGTCGCGCCAACACCCCCGGGAAGCTGACGCCATGGCCGCACGACCGCGCGAGCTGGACAAGATCGACCGCAAGATCCTGCGCATCCTGCAGGACGAAGGCCGCATTTCCTTCACCGAACTGGGCGAGCGCGTGGGCCTGTCCACCACCCCCTGCACCGAGCGGGTGCGGCGACTGGAACGCGATGGCGCCATCACCGGCTACTACGCGCGGCTGGACCCGCAGTACCTCAAGGCCAGCCTGCTGGTGTTCGTGGAAATCAGCCTGGCCTACAAATCCGGCGACATCTTCGAGGAGTTCCGCCGTGCGGCGCTGAAGCTGCCCAACGTGCTGGAATGCCACCTGGTATCGGGCGATTTCGACTACCTGCTCAAGGCGCGCATCAGCGAAATGGCGTCCTACCGCAAGCTGCTGGGCAGCACGCTTCTGACCCTGCCGCACGTGCGCGAATCCAAGAGCTACATCGTGATGGAAGAGGTCAAGGAAACGCTGACCCTGCCCATTCCGGACTGAGGCGGCCAAACGCAAAAGGCGGCGCGCTTGCGCGCACCGCCTGTGTAGCTGCCGACCAGATGCATCAACGCTGCTGTTTCTGGTCCTGGTGGCGCTGGTCCTGCTGTTTGCCACCTTTCTGGTTCTGCTGATCCCATTGCTGCTGGTTCTGCTGGCCGGGTTTCTGGTTCTGCTGGCCCTGCTGATCCTGCGGCATCTTGCCGGGATTGCCCTTTTGCTGATTAGCCATAACTGCACCTTCTGAGCTTGGGGATGCGCGTTGTTGCGGCGCACGTACAGAGTCGGCGGAATGCAGTTAATCGCAGGCGAAATTGCAGTGAGCTGCGGCGTTGACACGGATGACTGCGGGCATTGGTTGTGAAACGTTCATGCATCAGGGTTTGATGCGTTGGCCATCGCCGGTGGGCACCGCGTCGTAATAGCGGCCGGTGCGCGTATCCAGCACGCGGTTCGGGCCGGCCTGCTTCATGCCCGGCACGATGCGGCCATGGCGGTCATACACCTTCGGTGGCGCGGTGGTGGCCGGCGGTGCAGGCGGAACCACCTGGGCCGGCCCCTGGCTCTGGATCGGGTGGGTGCGCAGCTGCTGGGTGGTCTGCGCCGGGGTTTTCACCGGCGCGGGCAACGGCGCCGGCGCGGGTACCACGGGGGTGACCGGGCGGGTATCGGTGGGTTTGCGTGGCGCGGGCATCTGCGCCGCGGCGACCAGCGGCAGCAGCACGGCCAGCGACACGGCACCCCGGAAGTAGCGTTTCATGGCGGTGGACTCACGACGGAACATGCATTCACCCTGCGCCAGCATGCGTGTCAGCACCATGAATGCCCTCCGCGCTTGCCCCCGGCCGCTGCCGCCCCCATTTTCCTGCCATCCCCACGAGGACTGCCCATGACCGCATTCGATCTCTCCCCGCCCAGCGACGCCCAGCGCGACGCCCTGGTGGCCGGGCTCAGCCAGGACGAGCGCCGCGTCCTGCTCCAGCACGGTACCGAAGCCCCGTTCTGCGGCGTGTTCCTGGACAACATGCAGGACGGCGTCTACGGCTGCCGCCTGTGCGGCCTGCCGCTGTTCCGTTCCAGCACCAAGTTCGACTCCGGCACCGGCTGGCCGAGCTTCTTCGCCCCGTTCGACCCGGCCCATGTGCGCGAAATCCGTGATGTCAGTCATGGCATGGTGCGAACTGAAATCGTTTGCGCCCGCTGTGACAGCCATCTCGGTCACGTGTTCCCGGATGGCCCGCCGCCGACCTACGAGCGGCACTGTCTGAATTCGGTCTCGCTGTCGTTCACCCCGAATGGCCAGCCGTATCCGGATCCGCTGCAGCGCGGTGGGGTCGAGGCCCAGCCTGCGGGTTGAGTCCTCGCCAAACGCGTGCCCACCAACGGTGGGCACCTACCGGGGTGGGTGTGGAAAAGTGTGACGTCCAACCAACGTCCCCCTTCAGAATGCGCGCGCCAGGCCGACATGGTGATATCCCCACCGCCGCGCCCGCCCCATGCTCATCATTGTTGGCTTCCTGATCGTCATCCTCAGCGTGCTCGGCGGCTATGTCGGCGCGCACGGCAAGCTCGGCGCGCTGTGGCAGCCCTATGAGCTGGTCATCATCGGTGGCGCGGCGCTGGGCGCGTTCCTGGTCGGCACCCCGCTCAAGACCGTCAAGCAGACCCTGCAGGCCTCCGTGAGCGTGTTCAAGGGCCCGCGCTACAAGCAGCAGGACTACATCGATGTCCTGAGCCTGCTCTACGAACTGCTCAACAAGGCCCGCCGCGAAGGGTTCATGGCGCTGGAAGACCATGTCGAGCGCCCGGCCGACAGCGCCATCTTCGCCAACTACCCCAAGGTGCAGGCCGACCACCACCTGGTGGACTTCATGACCGACTGCCTGCGCCTGATGATCGGCAGCAACATCGAACCGCACGAGCTGGAACCGCTGCTGGAAATGGAGCTGGAAAAGCACCACGCCGAAGCGATGCAGCCTTCGGCGGCGCTCAACAAGGTCTCCGACGGCCTGCCCGGCTTCGGCATCGTGGCCGCCGTACTGGGCATCGTGATCACCATGGGTTCGATCGGCGGCGCCATCGAGGAAGTGGGTGCGCACGTGGCCGGCGCGCTGGTCGGTACGTTCCTGGGCATCCTGCTGGCCTATGGCTTCGTCAGCCCGCTGGCCGCTGCGGTCGAAGCGCGCGCCGAGCAGGACAGCCGCATCTATGAATCGGTCAAGACCGCCCTGCTGGCCTGCCTGCGCGGCTACAACCCGAAGATTGCGCTGGAATTCGCCCGCAAGACCCTGCCGTCGAACGTGCGCCCGGGCTTCAGCGCATTCGAAGCGCACCTGAAAACGGTCAAGTAAGGCACCGCCATGGCCGAGAACAAACCTACCGTCATCGTCCGCCGGGTCAAGAAGGGCGGCCACGCCGCCCATCACGGCGGCGCATGGAAGGTGGCCTACGCCGACTTCGTGACCGCCATGATGGCGTTCTTCCTGGTGCTGTGGCTGATGGCGGCGACCACCAAGCCCGAGCGCGCCGCCATTTCCGAGTACTTCCGCAACCCCAGCCCGCTCAGCGGGCAGAGCTCCACGCCCGCCCCGGGCATGGCCGGCCCGGGTGGCGCCAGCACCTCGATGATCAAGCTGGGCGGTGCCACCGATGTGTCGCGCGGCAACAGCAACGACCCCTTCCAGAACCAGCAGGCCGAGCGCCCGGTGCCGCAGGAAGACGAGCGCGAGCGCGAGAAGAAGCAGCTGGAAGTGCTCAAGCAGGAACTGGAAGAAGCGATCAGCAAGAGCCAGGCGCTGGAACCGTTCAAGGACCAGCTGCTGCTCGACCTGACCCCGGAAGGCCTGCGCATCCAGATCGTGGACAAGCAGAACCGGCCGATGTTCGACATGGGCAGCGCGGCGCTGAAGACCTACACCCGCGACATCCTTCGCGAGCTCTCGCAGTTCATCAACCATGTGCCGAACCGGATCAGCATCACCGGCCACACCGACATCACCGCGTACAACGCCACCCACGGCTACAGCAACTGGGAGCTCAGCGCCGACCGCGCCAACGCCGCCCGGCGTGCGCTGCTCGATGGCGGCATGGCCGACGACAAGGTCACCCGCGTGGTCGGCCTGTCCTCGTCGGTGCTGTTCGACAAGACCCAGCCGGACAACCCGATCAACCGCCGCATCAGCATCGTGGTGATGACCAAGGCCGCCGAAGCCGCCGCGCTGGCCGGTTCGGGCCAGGAAGTGGCGCTGTCGCCGACCGCCCATGACGCCGACATCCAGGCGACCCAGGGTGCGCCGACGGTGCCGGTGCCGGTGCCCGTGCTGGCCCCGGCTGCGGCCCCGGCCTCCGCCTCGCCCTGAGGCGGTTCCGGGGGGAACGACCAACGGTCGTCACCTACCGGATTACAATGGGGGTCTTTCCCCTCCAGACAGACGATTCCATGTCCAAGCAGTCCAAGGCCAAGCGCGACAAGCGCAAGAAGCTCCAGCCCAAGCGCCCGATCAACCGCCTCAACGCCCAGCAGCCGATCCAGAACCACGCCGTGCTGACCAACGAAGAAGGCCAGGTCGTCGCCGCGATCGGCCTGCAGGGCACCGAATGGCTGCTGGCCATTGGCGGCCAGACCATGGGCAACGCCGACAACCCGGTGCCGATGCTGGCCATGCTCAAGCACCTCTCCAATGTCCAGGAGAAGGAAGGCCGCAAGGTCACCCTGGAATACTCGACCCAGCTGCAGCAGCTGATCGACGACCTGGCCGCCGATGAAGGCAAGACCGCCGATGAATACCTGAGCCAGCTGGTCTCCGAGTTCGAAGGCGTGGAAGGCGAAGAAGGCGAAGAAGGCGACGACGCTGACACCGCCGCCGAAGACGCCCCGGCCGCCGAACCGGCTGCCGACGACGCCGAGGCCACCCCGGCCGCCAGCGACGACAAGCCGCAGGCCTGAACCACGGCCACCCGGTGACGGTCTATATCGACGATGCGGTACACCCCTGGCGCGGCGAGCGCTGGGCGCATCTGATGGCCGACACCCTGCCCGAGCTGCACGCCATGGCGGCGCAGCTCGGGATTCCCCGGCGGGCCTTCCAGAACCGCCGCAGCGGCGCCCATTACGACGTCCCCGCGCCCCTGCGCCTGCAGGCCATCGCACTGGGCGCGACCGCCATTTCCCGGCACACCGATCGGGACCTGGTGAAAGCCGTCATCGCCAACGCGAGAACGCAGTACACCCCGTAACACCCCATCGTCGGGCGCAACACACGCGTGACGCCCCCCGGTCGCACTACGCGGGTAGCACCCGACCGTTGGTCGGGTGAATCAGAACGGATCGGACCCCGGCCGCACTTCCACGCCCAGCAGCGAACACAGCGCCAGCATGGCGTCATCGTCGCGCTGCAGCGCCATCCAGCCAGCCAGGCCGCCGTTGCCGGTATCCACGCTCCACAGCGAGTAGTTGTGCTCGCGCAGGCGGTCGTAGGCGGTGCCCATCAGCCGCGGCGCGTCAATGTGGGCGGCGAAATCCTCGTCATCCAGGTCGCCACCCCAGTCCAGCTGCAGGTTCCAGCGCGCGGAAAGCTCGTTCACCGCCGACACCAGCGCATCGGTGTCCTCACGCTCCACCTCGAAGCCGGACTGCCAGGCAATGGCGGTCATCAACGGCGGCAGCCAGTCGGCTTCCTCGTCGATCTCCTCGCCGTTCTCCAGCAGCGCCTCGCGCCAGCGGTTGAACTGCTGCAGGCCCAGTTCCTCGTCGCCCGGGTTGATCAGCACGAACAGGTTCCAGATCCGGGCCTCGAAATCGTCTTCGTCGAAATCGCGTTCGTCTTCTTCGAAGTCGAAATAGTCGCTGTTGTCGGGCATGGCCGGTATTCCTGGAGACAGGCAGGCATTCTGCCACGGCCACCATACGGTTTATCCTGTGCGCCTGAAGATGGCCGTGGTGGCTGTCAGCATCCAATGACCATGAGCGATACCCCTCCCGACCACCTGGCGATCAACCCGGCCAGCCCCTTCCACGATGCCGCGGCGCTGGAGCGCGGCGTGGGCATCCGCTTCAACGATGTCGAGCGCGACAACGTCGAGGAATACTCGGTCAGCGAAGGCTGGATCCGCGTGCAGGCCGGCAAGGCCCGCGACCGCCGTGGCAACCCGATGACCATCAAGGTCAAGGGCACCGTGGTGGCGTATTACCTGGATCAGAAGCCGGAATAACCGGTCAACCGGCCCACGGCCGGTTGCTCCCCGGGATTGACGGTCGCGCCGTCAATCCCGTTGCCGCGGTTCCAGCAGGTCCAGGTTGCGGATCAGCTTGCGCG
>NZ_JASCOP010000126.1:0-11534 GCF_029959395.1 Stenotrophomonas sp. PS02300 | reverse complement strand
ATCGTAGAGCCACGCCCTGCGTGGCTGCTCTTCGTTCGGGACCGCGAAGCCACGCAGGGCGTGGCTCTACGGCTGTTACCGTAGTGCGCGCCGAGCTGGACACTCATCTGGGTTGAACGATCCGTAGATGCGCATGATTTCGAGATTGGTGAGCGCGCCGCGGTATCCCTGCGCGGCGGCCTCGCAGTACCAGGCGATGCTCGCGTCTTCGTCCTTGGCGACGCCGACCCCAGTGGAATATAGGTATCCCAGCCGCGTCTGTGCGGGCGCGTACCCTGCGGTGGCCGCCTTGCGGTACCAGTTGAACGACTGGGCCTCGTCCTTCTGCACCCCGATGCCTTTGCTGTAGATGTCGCCGAGCCGCGTCTGCGCCTGGGTGTCGCCGCGCTCTGCGGCCGCTACCAGATCTTCCACGGGGCCAAAGGCTCCCGGGCTTTGGGCCTCGCTGCACCACACCTCGTATTCGCCGCGATACAGGCAGAGCGCCATGCGGGACTGACTGACGCCGAGTTGGGATCTGTCCTGCAGCGCTGCCTTGCCGTACCACCGCTTGGCTTCATCATCGTCTTTGGCGAGACCTGCGCCGCCCCGCTGATACAGGCTGGCAAGGTTGTGCTGCCCGGCGGCAGAGCCCTGCTCGGCCGCCTTGCGCAGCCAGACCAGCGCCTGGGCGTCGTCTTGTTCCACGCCCTGTCCATTGAGGTACAGCATGCCCAGATCGGACTGTGCAATCACTTCGCCCTGCTCCGCTGCCTCGCGCACCCAGACGACGGCCTGGGCCTCGTCCTTGGGCACGCCGATTCCGCGCAGGTAGAGCGCACCCAGTTCGGATTGGGCAGGGCCGTAGCCCTGGTCAGCCGCCTTGCGATACCAGGCGGCGGCCTTCGCCGCATCCTTGCGGACACCTGCACCGCTGAGATACAGATTGGCCAGCTGGTATTCCGCTTTCGCATCCCCGGCTTTTGCAGCGGTCTGCACGCGTTTCAGCAAGGCTGCCTCGTCATCGCCGAGCGCATGGGCGCTGCAGGCGAACATAGCCATACCGATGAACAACACTACGCGGCCAAGGGGTCGAATCACGCCGTCCATGGACTTTCTCACTCGTCATCATCTCCAGATGTTCTGGTGGGGATGATATCGGGTCCGCTGCTAATCCACGAAGACCTTGGCCCAGTCATCGCGGACGCTGACCAGCGGCCAGCCGCGCTCCTTCGCCAGCGCCACGGACTTCTGGGCGCCGGAGGTATAGGCGATGTCACGCTCGTCATCATCATGGGTGACCAGCAGTGCCAGCGACGGCCCATCGCCCTGCGTGGCGAACTGCAGCATCTGGATGTCGCCGTTGGAGTTTCCGGCCGCGAAGATCGGGCGGCCGCCGATCCTGCTCCAGATCCGCACCACCTTGTTGGGGCCGTCGTCGAACACTTCCAGCTTAGAGGTGTGTACCACCTTGCCGATACCCGCGTCTTCCCGGTATTCCAGCGTCACGGTCGTGCCCACCACACGTTCGGGAGGAATGCCGTACAGCTCGCTGGTGATCGGCCGCATGAAATCGCGACCGCCACCCGACACGATGTAGTTGGTGAAGCCATTCGCCTCCAGATAGTTGAGCAGCTCACGCATGGGAGCATAGGCGGTCTTCAGATAGGGTCGCTTCAGCAACGGGTTCTGTGCAGTGCGCAGGAAGTGCTCGGCTTTCCTGGCGAACACCTCGACATCGTCATCGACGTACGCAGACAGCAGGCCGGCTGCCATCTCTTTAAGTGTCGTGTCATCGCCTTCGTAGTGTTTTGTAATTACGTCACCCAGCCAGGCCTGATCTCTGTCATGCACGGCTTTCCACGGCTGTCTGTCGCGCAGCGATGGATCTGCCTCGGCCTGTTCGGCGATGCGTCGCATCAGGAAGTCGGCCTGGATCGGCATGGGCTTTTCGCACCACAAGCAGCCGTCGTTGTCGAACACGGCGATGCGTGCGGCGGTGGGTACGTAGTCGGGTCCGTCTTCCAGGGTGACCCGTGTGACGAAGGCAATGATGGCCTGGCGTGTAGGCCCAGCATTCCAGCTCTTGAGCAGCCCTTCATGCATGACCGACTCTCCGCGATCCAAAGCAGGAGCGGGAATGCTATCCCGCCAATGCGCACCTGGCCTGCGCATAATCACTGCGCGGGGTTCAGTAGTTCTACTGGGCCGGCGTAACCGTTCGTACCACCTTCTCCTTGGCGTCTAGGAACTGGATCGAGGCATCGCCGGCTGCCGTGACCGTCAACACCAGCCGCTTGCGCCCCTCTGCATCGCGCATCGTCAGCACCGCATCATTGTCGGCTTTGCCAAGATAGAGGCGCCGGGCGCCGAATGCGCCCTGCGCTTCCAGCCGCTTGTAGGCCGCGTCTTTGGCGGGGCCGGCAGGCAGCGCCTCGATGCGCGCGAACTCGGCGTAGTCCAGTGACTGAGCCGGCCGGTCATTGATGCCCAGCCCGGCGCTGCGGCGATCCCCGTGTTCGGTCTGGTCGATATTGATCACCTGGTCCTGCTCGTACTGGTCGAAGCTGAGATGACCGAAGGCGTTGACCTTCCCATCGGTACCGCGCTTTCCACCGAAGATCAGACCACCGTTCTCCGTGGCTTCGTCGTTGAAGAACAGCATGCCGGCCGTATCGGCGCGCCCCGCGTGGGCCATTTCTTTGCCCTGGACAATCGCCCCGGGAAAGCTTGTCCGATTGGAAATGACCATGCGCAGCGTGCCATCGGGCTCGCGCACGTTGATGCGCTCCACGTCGATGGTCTTGAAGCGATCGGAAGAGACATACGCGGCGGCACCGCACAGCAACACGGTGCTGACCACCGCCCCATAGATGACAAGTGCACGATTGACGAACGTGGATGTGTCCAAGGCAACGTCCTTTTGGCGGGGGCGGGGTGTCGGGTCAACGGGTACTGCGCCGCAGCTGCATGATCGCTTCCGGCAGCTCGGTACGCATCTGTTCGCGCAGGGCCTCGGCAACCGCGTGGTAGCGGCGACGCTGGATGAAGTAGCAGTACACGAACAACCCCAGCATCATCAGCATCGGCCAGGCGGAGGCGGCCACCATCGGCATGGCCGCGCACAGCAACGCAATGGCCAGGGTCATCCAGTTGCAGATACCTTCCACCCGTACCTGGCTGCGCCTGGCGTCCACCACCACCAAGCCGCGCATTACCGGGTAGTAGCGCCCGGTGAAGCTGGTGAAGAAGCTTTCGCGGAATGCCGTGCGGCCATCCGGCAATGGACGGAATACCATCGGCATCCAGTCCGACGTGGCCACGTCGCGCTCCAGGCAGTTCAGCACCAGTCGGTGGCGCATCTCCGCGGTGGCGGGAATGCGCTCGTTGAACAGGCGGATGCCCGTTCCGAAGTAGAACGGGCTCCAAGCCAGTTGCAGCACGATCTCCAGCACCATCACGCCGACCACTACGTAGAAGATCGCCATGGGTCTGTCCTCAGCCGCCAGCGGCCGTAGTGGTGGGCAGGGCGGCACCCTTCGGCCACAGCAGCCATAGGTTGCCCTTCTGCTTCATGTCCCCGGCCAGCTTGCCGGCGGCATCGCCGGTGCCCCAGTACAGATCGGCGCGGACTTCGCCGGCGATGGCGCCGCCGGTGTCCTGCGCGGCCACCGGGCGTACCACCGGGCTGCCGTCCGGGCGCGTGGTGGACAGCCATAGCAGGCTGCCCAGCGGCACCACGGTGCGGTCCACCGCGACGCTGTAGCCGGCGGTGAGCGGCACGTTCAACGAGCCACGCGGGCCTTCGTCGCCGTCCGGCCCCTTGGTGAAGAACACATAGCTGGGGTTGCTGGCCAGCAGCTCGGTCACGCGCTGCGGGTGTGCGTCGGCCCAGGCGCGGATGGCGTCCATGGTGACGTCTTCCTTCTTCAGCTCGCCCTGCGCCACCAGCCAGCGGCCGATCGGGCGGTAGGGGTGGCCGTTCTGGTCGGCGTAGGCAATGCGCAGTTGGCGGCCGTCGTCCAGGCGGATGCGGCCCGAGCCCTGGATCTGCAGGAACTGCAGGTCCATCGGGTTGGACAGCCAGGCCAGCACGGGCGCGTTGACGCCCTTGGCGGAAATCTTCGCCGCGTCGTCGTAGGGGCGGAGCACGCGGCCCTCCACGCGGCCGCGCAGGCGCTTGCCCTTGAGTTCGGGGTAGAGCTCATCAAGCTGCACGCTGACCATGTCGGTCGGTACGCCGTAGACCGGTACCGGCGTCTTGGTGGTCCGAGTGAGGCTGCCGCTGTACACCGGCTCGTAATAGCCGGTGATCAGGCCGTCGGCGCGGTGGCCGCCAGCACGCAGCGAGTAGACCTCCAGGTGGTCCTGCAGGAACTGGTGGATGGCCGTTGGGTTGATTGCAACGTTCGCGGCGGCCGCGCAGGTGGACGCCCAGGTGGCATCGGTCTTCAGGCGTGGGCAGGCGCTGCGCCAGGCGCCGAAGCCGGCCTGCAGGTCGCTGTCGCTGACGGCGGGGAGTGCTTTCCAGTCGGCCTTGGCGTAGGTGGCGGGACTGGTAGACGGCGGTGCATCAGGCTTGGGGGTGCTGACGCTGCAGGCGGTGAGCAGGGACAGGCCAAGGAGGGTCAAGGCGGGGTGCTTGAGTGCGGCGGTGATGCGCTTGGCCTTCATGGCTGCTCGTTGTGGGCGGTGTCAGCGGTTGATTGTAGGTAGGCGTTGCTGAAGCAGCGAATGCAGGATGCGGGCGTCTTCGGCGTCGAGGGTGCCCGGCAGGTCGTCGCGGCCACGGAAACGGCGGTGGAAGGCGCCGGCTGCGGCGGCACGGTCGTCCAGCGGGTAGCCGAAGGCCTCCAGCGCCAGCCATGGGTCGAAGCCTTCCGGCGCAGGACCATCGCTGGCGCGCGGCCACACCCCGAAACCGGCTTCGGCCAGCTGCTGCCACGGGAAGTGGCGGCTGGGGTCCTGCTTGCGGGCCGGTGCCAGGTCGGCGTGGGCGATGATCTGGCTGCGCGGGATGTTCAGGCGCGTGCACAGATCGTCCAGCAGGCGGATCAGTGCGGAAATCTGGTCGGCGGCAAACGGACTGCTGCCATCGTTGTCGATCTCGATGCCGATCGAGGCTGAGTTGAGGTCGGTAATGGTGCCCCAGCGGCCGCCGCCCGCGTGCCAGGCACGGCGGTTGTCGGCCACCAACTGGTAGAGGTGGCCATCCGAGCCCACCAGGTAGTGCGCACTGACCTTGCCGCCGCTGTTGGCGGTGCGCAGGGTGTACAGGCTCTGCTGCACGCTGTCCTGGTCGGTGTGGTGCAACACGATGATGACCGGGTTGCGCACGTTGTGGTTCGGCGACGGCACCCAGGTGGCCAGCGGACTGCGCACATCGGTGCTGGCGCACGCGGCAAGCAGGAGGGCAGCGAGCAACACAATCGGAAGGCGGATTCGGCGCATGGCCTGATTGTGCGTCAGGGTGCACCCAAAAAAAACCGGCGGTCCGAAGGCCGCCGGCAGTGACGTCAATGTGCAACGTCGATTACACGTCGATCAGACCTCGTAGGCGGACTCGCCATGCGAGGTGACATCCAGGCCGGTGCGCTCAGCTTCCTCGGTCACGCGCAGGCCGAACACCAGGCGCACCACCAGCAGGATCGCCACGGTGACCACGGCACACCAGACGATGGTGAAGCCGACGCTGACCAGCTGCACCCACACCTGGTGGCCGATATCGAGGTCGGCCTTGGTGCCGCCCAGCGACTGCGCGCTGAACACACCGGTGAGCAGCGCGCCGACGATGCCGCCCACGCCATGCACGCCGAACACGTCGGCGGTGTCATCGACCTTGAGCAGGCGCTTGAGACCGGTAACGCCCCACACGCAGACCACGCCGGTGACCAGGCCGATCACGATCGCACCCAGCGGGCCGACGGTGCCGCAGGCCGGGGTGATGCCGACCAGGCCGGCCACCGCGCCGGAGGCCGCGCCCAGCGCGGACGGCTTGCCCTTGCTGACCGCTTCCACCAGGGTCCAGCCCAGCACCGCAGCGGCGGTGGCGAGGATGGTGTTGATGAAGGCCAGCGAGGCCACGGTATCGGCGGCGGCGGCGGAACCGGCGTTGAAGCCGAACCAGCCCACCCACAGCAGCATCGCGCCGATGTAGGTGAACGGCACGTTGTGCGGCTTCAGGGCGGTCTGGCCGTAGCCGATGCGCTTGCCGACGAAGTACGCGGCGACCAGGCCGGCCACGCCCGCGTTGATGTGCACCACGGTGCCACCGGCGAAGTCGATCGCGCCCATCGCGCCCAGGTAACCGCCGCCCCACACGATGTGGGCCATCGGGATGTAGCTCAGGGTGAACCACAGCGCCGAGAACAGCAGCACCGCCTTGAACTTGATGCGTTCGGCGAACGCACCGACGATCAGCGCGGTGGTGATGCCGGCGAAGGTGGACTGGAAGGCGACGAACAGGTAATCGGGCAGGCCCTTGATCGGGGTGTTGCCCACCGAATCCGGGGTGAAGCCCTTGAGGAACGCGAACTGGGTGAACGAGCCGAAGAACTGGTTGCCTTCGCTGAACACCGCGCTGTAGCCATAGGCCACCCACAGCATCAGCACCAGCGAGAACACCACCAGGATCTGGCTGAGCACGGAAAGTACGTTCTTGGAGCGGACCAGGCCGCCGTAGAACAGCGCAAGGCCCGGCACCACCATCAACAGCACCAGCAGGGTGGAGGTGAGCATCCACGCCACATCGCCACGGTCGTAGGTGGGCGCGGCCTCTGCTTCGGCAACGGCGGCGGCCGGCGCGGCGGCTTCGGCGGTGGGCAGCGGTTCAACGGCCACCGTTTCCGACGGTGCCGGGCTGACCTGGGCCTGGGCGTGTGCGGTACCGGAGAACGCGCCGACGGCGAGTGCGCTGAACAGCATCAGCAGGCACACGGCGTGGAACCGGGCTTGCCACCCGGTGAACAAGGAAGTCTTCATTGTGGGCTCCGAGTGGGGTTAGAGCGCGTCCGCGCCGAATTCGCCGGTGCGGATGCGGATGACCTGTTCAACGGCGGTGACGAAGATCTTGCCGTCGCCGATCTTGCCGGTGCCGGCCGCGTTCTGGATCGCTTCAACCACCGCGTCCAGGCGTTCGTCGGTGACCACGGTTTCGATCTTGATCTTGGGCAGGAAATCCACGACGTATTCGGCGCCGCGATACAACTCGGTGTGGCCCTTCTGGCGGCCGAAGCCTTTTACTTCAGTCACGGTGATGCCCGACACGCCCGCATCGGAGAGGGCCTCGCGGACCTCGTCGAGCTTGAACGGCCGGATGATGGCGGAGATCAGTTTCATGCGCATGTCCCGATGGTGGATGGAACCGGCCTGCAGTGCAGGCCGATGTCAGGTCAACCGGCGGCCACTTGCACATGGC
The DNA here is from genome assembly GCF_029959395.1 of Stenotrophomonas sp. PS02300. Lineage (NCBI taxonomy): Bacteria > Pseudomonadati > Pseudomonadota > Gammaproteobacteria > Lysobacterales > Lysobacteraceae > Stenotrophomonas > Stenotrophomonas sp. PS02300. Next base: position 4,138 of record NZ_JASCOP010000126.1, on the reverse strand, counting down.
CCCCCGTTGTTGCGCCGAACGTTGCATGGACCACGCCGGTGACGCGGGAGGGAGGAAGGGCCCATGCTGCGCGTCCGGTCTCTCTTGCCCCTGGTGTTGCATGAAGCAGATGCGGTGCGGCTCCCCAGCCGGACCGCATGGGTGAAGCGGTGGCGATGACGAAGGTGGGAGGGAAGTCCTTCGGCATCGCCACCTGTTGCTCAGTTGGCGTAGTACATCTGGTATTCGAGCGGGTGCGTGGCGGCGCGGAAGCGGGTCACTTCCTGCATCTTCAGCGCGATGTAGCCATCGATGAAGTCGTCGGTCATCACGCCACCGGCCTTGAGGAACTCGCGGTCCTTGTCCAGCGCTTCCAGGGCCTGGTCCAGGCTGGAGCACACCTGCGGAATCAGCTTCTCTTCTTCCGGCGGCAGGTCGTACAGGTCCTTGTCGCTCGGTGCGCCCGGGTCGATCTGGTTCTTGATGCCGTCCAGGCCGGCCATCATCAGCACGGTGAAGGTCAGGTAGCCGGACTGGATCGGATCGGGGAAGCGCATTTCAATGCGGCGCGCCTTCGGGTTGGACACCCACGGAATGCGGCACGAGGCCGAACGGTTGCGGGCCGAGTAGGCCAGCATGACCGGGGCTTCGAAGCCCGGCACCAGGCGCTTGTAGCTGTTGGTACCCGAGTTGGCGAAGGCATTGATGGCCTTGGCGTGCTTGAAGATGCCGCCGATGTACCACAGCGCCATCTGGCTCAGGCCGCCGTAGCCATCACCGGAGAACAGGTTGGTGCCGCCCTTGGACAGCGACTGGTGCACGTGCATGCCGCTGCCGTTGTCGCCGACGATCGGCTTGGGCATGAAGGTGGCGGTCTTGCCGTTGCGGTGGGCGACGTTCTTGATGACGTGCTTCATGCGCAGCAGTTCGTCGGCCTTCTGCACCAGGGTGCTGAACTTGGTGCCGATTTCGCACTGGCCGGCGGTGGCCACTTCGTGGTGCTGCACTTCGACTTCGATGCCGACCTGTTCCAGCGTCTTGCACATTTCAGCGCGCAGGTCGTGCAGCGAATCGGTCGGCGGCACCGGGAAGTAGCCGCCCTTGACGGCCGGACGGTAGCCGCTGTTGGCGCCGTCGAACTTGTCGCCGGTGCTCCAGGCGGCTTCTTCGGAGGAGATCTTGAAGAAGGTGTTGCCCATGTCGTTGGCGAACTGGACCGAGTCGAAGATGAAGAACTCCGGCTCCGGGCCGAAGAAGGCCTGTTCGGCAATGCCGGAGGACTTCAGGTAGGCCTCGGCGCGCTTGGCGATGCCGCGCGGGCAGCGGCCGTACGGCTGCATGGTGGCCGGGTCGAGGATGTCGCAGCTAATCACCAGGGTCGGGTGCTGGTAGAACGGGTCGACGTAGGCGCTGGCCGGGTCCGGCAGCAGGACCATGTCGGACTCATTGATGCCCTTCCAGCCGGCGATGGAGCTGCCGTCGAACATCTTGCCTTCTTCGAACAGCGACGGTTCCACGATGCTGACCGGGAAGGTGACGTGCTGTTCCACACCGCGCATGTCGACAAAACGCAGGTCGATGAACTCGATCTGGTTGTCCTTGATCAGCTTCTCAACATTTTCCACGGACATCGGTGAAACCTCAGATGGGTGATTGCCTGTGTGGATAGAGCAATCCCCGTGCCAACTTTTTGCAGCGCACAAGTGGTTGATTTCACACGGCGTGCACCCGGATGGACGCTGAACGCGGCGCACCATTGCGGTGCAATGGCCGCACCGTGCACACATTTGGTGCGGACGTTGTTGTTTTATGATTTGCCAGACGCGCAGCCGGCAACGTCCCGGTTGTACCCACCGATCCAGCCGGGCATGGCCCGGCGCTACCTTCGAGCCACTGCCCGCCGATGTCCGATCTGTTCTCCGCCCTGCTGTTGGGCATCCTTGAAGGCCTTACCGAATTCCTGCCGATTTCCAGCACCGGCCACCTGCTGATCGCCCAGCACTGGCTGGGCGCACGCTCGGACTTCTTCAACATCATCATCCAGGCCGGCGCGATCCTGGCCATCACCCTGGTGTTCCGCCAGCGGCTGTGGACGCTGGCCACCGGCCTGCACGAGCGCGCCAACCGCGATTACGTGCTCAAGCTGGGCACCGCGTTCCTGGTCACCGCGATCGTAGGCCTGCCGGTGCGGCTGGCCGGCTGGGAGCTGCCCGAGACGGTGACCCCGGTGGCGTGGGCGCTGATCATCGGCGGCATCTGGATGATCCTGGTGGAAGCGCGCACCGCGCGCCTGCCCGACCGCGACGAGGTGACCTGGAAGGTGGCGGTGCTGGTCGGCCTGGCGCAGGTGGTGGCGGGCGTGTTCCCGGGCACCTCGCGGTCGGCGGCGGCAATCTTCATCGCCATGCTGTTCGGCCTGAGCCGGCGTGCGGCCGCCACTGAATTCGTGTTCCTGGTGGGCATTCCCACCATGTTCGCTGCCAGTGGCTACGCGTTCCTGGAACTTGCCAAGGACGGCAAGCTGGCCACCGAGAACTGGACCGACGTGGGCGTGGCCTTCGTTGCCGCCGTCATCACCGGCTTCGTCGTAGTGAAGTGGCTGCTGGGCTACATCAAGGCCCACCGCTTCACGGCGTTTGCGTTCTACCGGATCGCACTCGGCGCGGGCCTGCTGCTGTTCCTGCCTGCTGGTAACTGAACAGCGCCGCGCCGCCGCAACCCCACCCGGGGTGCTCCCACGTTATTCCCCGGGTTCCCAAGGAGATGTCCATGAAAACCACCCGCAACCTGATGCTGATCCTGCCGCTGGCCCTGCTGGCCGCGTGCAGCAACCCCTCCAGCCAGGCCCCCGGCACCGGCCGCGACGAGCTGGCCCCGGCCCCGACCGCTGCGGCCGACCAGAAGGCCGCCGCGCACCTGGACGTGCAGCGCCTGCAGGGCAACCACTGGGTGCTCGACAGCGCCACCGACAGCGCCGGCAAGCGCATCGATGCGCTGTTCGCGCGCGCCGACAAGCCGGTCACGCTGGACTTCATCGATGGCCGCCTGGCAGTCAGCAATACCTGCAACCGCATGGGCGGGGGCTACACCCTGGCCGACGGCACGCTGACCGTTTCGCCGATGGCCTCGACCATGATGGCCTGCACCGACAAGGCGCTGATGGCGCTGGACCAGGCGGTGGGCTCGCGGCTGGAAGGCGCGCTGAAGACCGAACTGGGCGGCGAAGGCCAGTTGACCCTGCGCACCGCCAGCGGTGACGTGCTGGTGTTCAGCCCGCAGCCGACCGCCGAAACCCGCTTCGGCGGCCCGGGCGAGACGATCTTCATCGAGGTGGCCGCGCAGACCAAGCCGTGCCCGCACCCGATGATCCGCGACAAGCAGTGCCTGCAGACCCGTGAGATCCACTTCGACGACAAGGGGCTCAAGCAGGGCACGCCGGGCGCGTTCGAGAACTTCTACGACGTGATCGAGGGCTATACGCACGAAGCGGGCACGCGCAACGTGCTGCGGGTGAAGCGCTTCAACGTGGCCAACCCGCCGGCCGATGCGTCGTCGAAGGCGTATGTGCTGGATATGGTCGTGGAGTCTGCGATCGAGAAGTGACCGGCATTGCGTGGGCCGGCCAACGGCTGGCGCTACCGATGCACTGTGCCGCCCGATGATTGATCGGGCGGCTTTTTTTTACGCCAACGCCGGGTTGAGCGTGTACGTGCCGTGCAACGCGGCTTCGGCCAGCACGTGGCCGTGCATGGCCTTGTGCACGTCGGCGGCGGTGAACGGCGTGGGCAGATCGAGCGTGGCCACGTCCAGCGCGAACAGGCGGAAGAAGTAACGGTGCACGCGCTCGTCGTTGAACGGCGGGTACGGTCCGTCGTAGCCCAGGTATTGGCCGGCCATGTCCGGATTGCCGGCGAACCAGCCGGTGAAATCGTTCAGGCCCTGGCGCGCACCGGCCGGGCCGGCCGGCTGCGGCTTGCCCTTGGCGGTGAAGCCATCGCTGCAGCTGGCTTCTTCGATCCCGCGGAGGTCTGCCGGAATGTCGGCCATCGCCCAGTGGGTGAAGTCGGCACGCGGCTGGTCGGCGGGTACGCTGCGGTCGTGGCGGGCGGCCCGGGGGGGGGCCGGGGGGCCGGCCCGGGGGGGGGGCCCCCCGGGGCGT
>NZ_JASCOP010000125.1:0-11727 GCF_029959395.1 Stenotrophomonas sp. PS02300 | reverse complement strand
GGCCAAATACGACCGGGCCCGCCGAAGCGGGCCCGGAAACGCAGCAGCGACGGGGTTTACTGCCCGGTCTTGACCGCCACGAAGGCGCTGTTGCCGCCGGCGCGGACCAGCAGCATCACCACGTCGCCCTTCTTGTAGCCAGCCAGCGCCTTGTTCAGCGCAGCCACGCTGCCGACCTGGGTGCGCCCGACCTGCAGGATCACCATGCCCGGCGACAACCGGGCATCGCGGGCGGCCTGGCCCTTGACGGTGGTGATGCGCACGCCCTCGCCCGCGTCCAGCCCCAGCTGCTGGCGCTGCGGGGCGGTCAGGTCGGCCACGTCCAGGCCCAGCAGGGCGTTGGCCCCTACCTGCGGCGCCGCGTCGGCAGCAGCCGGACCGGCGGTGCCGCGGGCGGCATCCTCGGCCAGCTCGGTCAGGGTCGCGGTGATCTCACGCTCGCGGCCGTCACGCAGCACGCCCAGACGGACCTTGCTGCCCGGCGCCTGGGCGCCGATCAGCGGCGGCAGGTCGCTGAAGGTGTTGATCGGGGTGCCGTTGACCGAGCGGATCACATCGCCCACTTCCAGCCCGGATTTGGCGGCGGCACTGCCCGGAACCAGTTCGTTGACCAGCGCGCCACGGCTGTCGGGCAGGTTGAAGCCCTGCGCCACGTCGCCGGTGATGGCACCCACGATCGCGCCCAGCTGGCCACGGCTCACGCGCCCGTTCTTCTTGATCTGGTCGACCGCGCCCATGGCCAGGTCGATCGGGATCGCGAAGCTGATGCCCATGTAGCCGCCCGAGGCGGAGAAGATCTGCGAGTTGATGCCGACCACTTCACCGCGGGTATTGAGCAGCGGACCGCCCGAGTTGCCCTGGTTGATCGCCACGTCGGTCTGGATGAACGGCACGTAGCGCTGGTCCTGGCCGCCGGTGCTGCGCCCGACCGCACTGACCACGCCGGCGGTGACCGAGTGGTCCAAGCCGAACGGCGAGCCGATCGCGACCACCCACTGGCCCGGCTTGAGCGTGTTGGAATCGCCCACGCGCACGGTCGGCAGGTTGTTCGCATCGATCTTGAGCAGGGCCACGTCGTACTGCTGGTCGCTGCCGATCACCTTGGCGGTGAATTCGCGGCGGTCGCCCAGCTTGACCTTCACTTCGCCGGCGTCGGCCACCACATGGTGGTTGGTCAGCACGTAGCCGTCGGGCGAGATGATGAAGCCCGAGCCCATGCCGCGGCCGCGGATGCTGGGGCCTTCATCCTCGCCACCGGGCTGGCCCGGCATCTGGAAGTCCGGGCCGAAGAAGCGGCGGAAGAACTCGGGCATCTCGTCGTCGCCCGGACCCGGACCCGGGCCGGCGCCGCGCGCCTGGCGGTTGCTGCGCACGATGGTGGTTTCAATATTGACCACCCCCGGCCCAACCTGCTCCACCAGGTTGGTGAAGTCCGGCAGGCCACTGACCAGCGGTGCGGCCGGCGCACGCGGGGCGGCGGCCACCTGCGCCGCAGGGGCGGTGGGGCTGGGCGACTGGGCACAGGCCACCAGTGGAAGGGTGATGGCCAGCAGGGCCATGGCGTGCGTGCGGATACGGGCGGTCATCAGACTCGAGCCTCCGGGTCAGGGATGTTCAGGGGAAGGGGTGGCGCTGCACCGAGCGTGCAGCGCCTGGATGGCGGAAATGGAGGCAAACGTCAGTCGCGCTGGCGACGTACCGGCGGCGTGCCGGCGGCGTCTTCCTGCAGGCGCGGTTCGAACGGATAGAACGCCGCCTGCGGCTCCTGCGTGGAGAAGCTGGCATTGAGCGCCCCGCTGCTGCCGACCGTCGAGCGCGGCCACGGCCGCGCCTGCAGGTTGCCGACCTCGCCGAATGGCAGGGTGCGGGCATCGGCAGGCGGTACCACTGGGGCCAGTGCGGGCTGGCTGGCCACCGCACGCACCGGTTCGGCGCTGCGGCTGGCCACGCTGCGCGCGGCGGCCTGCTGGGTGCGGGTGGCGCTGGCACGGCGCGCATTGACCGCTGCGGCCGGCACGGCGGCCACGGCCAGGGCGGCATCGGCCACCACGGCAGTGTTCAATGGCGCGCGCGGCGGTGCCGGCGGCAGCTGCGCCTGGCTGGCGATGATGGTGGTCGGCTGCTCCAGCGGGGCCTGCCCGGGCAACTGTTCGCGGCTCATGAACAGCGCGATGGCAGCCACCGAGGCGGCCAGCGCGGCACCACCGCCCCAGCGCAGCAGGCCGCCACGACGCTGGCGCGGGGCCGGCGCTGCGGCGACAACCGGGGCCGGCTCGGCCGCGACAGCCGCCTGGATGCGGTCGGCAAAGCCCAGCGGGGCCGGCGCGCAGGCCTGCCCGCGCAGCACATCGCCCAGCAGCTGCCAGCGCTCCTGGCAACCGGACAGGTCCTCATCGTGTTCCAGGCGGCGCAGCAGGAACCGCGCCTCTTCCAGCGGCAGCTCTCCATCGACCAGCGCGGACAGCTGCTGGCGGTGGTGGGCATCGAATTTGTCAGGCATCTCGTGGCTCATACGCGGCTCTTCTCGCGGGTGGCGCTGCCGATATCCAGCAGCGGCCGAAGTTCAGTGTCGATCGCCTCGCGGGCGCGGAAAATCCGCGACCGCACGGTGCCGATCGGGCACCCCATCTTCTGCGCGATTTCGTCGTAACTCAGGCCTTCAACCTCGCGCAGGGTGATGGCCGATCTCAATTCCTCCGGCAACGCCGATACCGCTTTCATCACCGTCTGCTCCAGCTCCTGGCGCATCAACTCGCGTTCGGGCGTGTCGGTGTCGCGCAGGCGGGTGCCGCTGTCGAACTGTTCGGCGTCCCCGATCTCGATGTCATCGGTGGGCGGGCGGCGGTTGTGGGCGGCTAGATGGTTCTTGGCAGTATTCACGGCGATCCGGTGCAACCAGGTATAGAACTGGGCATCGCCGCGGAAACTGCCGATCGCGCGGTAAGCGCGGACGAACGTATCCTGGGCAACGTCCTGACATTCACTCCAGTCGGCGATGTAGCGCCCGATCAGCGCGATGATCCGATGCTGGTACTTGCGCACCAGTACATCGAACGCCGCACTCTCGCCGCGCTGCACGCGCCGGACCAGCTCCAGGTCCAGCTCCTGTGGTGTTTCAACCTCGGCCATGGGGGGCCGCACTCCTGTCAGCCCAACCGACGTCGGGCAATGAGACTGCCAATCCCGGGAAAAGTTCAGCGCCGATCACCGCGCGCCGTACCAGCTTTTAACCACCGTTCCGTTAAGGTTCCAGACCACGGCCATGAACCGGGTGCTCCTACCCCCAGCTATAGGGATTTGACGGGGAGGAAACAACCTCTGGATCATAGCCCCCTTCTCCATACACAACCGGATGGAACGCCTCCATGCTCTCAGGCTTCGATGGGCTCCGTTTCTCACATTGGCACCCCGAGATCCGTGACGATGGTGTCGTGGTGCTCAGCCTCGACCGCCACGACAGCAGCGTCAATGCGATGTCGCAGGACGTGCTGCTGGAACTGGGCGACCTGGTCGAACGCCTTGCGCTGGACCCGCCCAAGGCGGTGGTGGTGCAGTCGATCAAGCCGGCCGGCTTCATCGCCGGTGCGGACCTGAAGGAATTCCAGGAATTCGATCGCCGCGGCATCGTCAACGACGCCATCCGCCGTGGCCAGACCACCTACCAGAAGCTGTCCGAGCTGCCCTGCCCGACCGTGGCCGCCATCCACGGCCACTGCCTCGGCGGCGGCACCGAGCTGGCCCTGGCCTGCCGCTACCGCGTGGCCTCCAACGATCCCTCCACCCGGATCGGCCTGCCCGAAACCCAGCTGGGCATCTTCCCGGGCTGGGGCGGCAGCGCGCGCCTGCCGCAGCTGGTGGGCGCCCCCGCCGCCATGGACATGATGCTGACCGGCCGCAACCTGTCGGCATCGGCCGCCCGCAACATCGGCCTGGTCGACAAAGTGGTCGCCCCGGCGGTGCTGCTCGATACCGCCGTCGCACTGGGCCTGTCCGGCACCACCCGCCCGTTCAAGCAGCGCCTGACCGCCTGGGCCACCAACACCTGGCTGGCGCGCAGGCTGCTCGCCCCGCAGATGGCCAAGCAGGTCGCGCGCAAGGCCAAGAAAGACCACTACCCGGCTCCGTATGCCCTGATCAACACCTGGGCACGCACCGGTGGCAGCGGCATCCAGGCCCGCCTGGACGCCGAACGCCGCGCCGTGGTCAAGCTGGCCGGCACCCCGACCGCGCGCAACCTGATCCGCATCTTCTTCCTGACCGAGCGCCTCAAGGCCCTGGGCGGCAAGGACCACGGCATCCGCCACGTGCACGTGGTCGGTGCCGGCGTGATGGGCGGCGACATCGCCGCCTGGTCGGCCTACAAGGGCTTCGAGGTCACCCTGCAGGACCGCGAACAGCGCTTCATCGACCCGGCCATCGAGCGCGCCCAGGCCCTGTTCGCCAAGAAAGTGCGCGACGAGAGCAAGCGCCCCGCCGTCGCCGCCCGCCTCAAGGCCGACCTCGCCGGTGACGGCGTTGCCGTGGCCGACCTGGTGATCGAAGCCATCATCGAAGACGCCGAAGCCAAGCGTGGGCTGTACCAGACGCTCGAGCCGAAGATGAAGGCCGACGCCCTGCTGACCACCAACACCTCCTCCATCCCGCTGGTGGAACTGCGCGACCACATCCAGCGCCCGGCCCAGTTCGCCGGCCTGCACTATTTCAACCCCGTCGCCCAGATGCCGCTGGTGGAAATCATCCACCACGACGGCATGGCCCCGGAAACCGAACGCCGCCTCGCCTCGTTCTGCAAGGCGCTGGGCAAGTTCCCGGTGCCCGTCGCCGGCACCCCCGGCTTCCTGGTCAACCGCGTCCTGTTCCCGTACATGCTCGAAGCCGCCACCGCCTACGCCGAAGGCGTGCCCGGCCCGGTCATCGACAAGGCCGCCGTCAAGTTCGGCATGCCCATGGGCCCGATCGAACTGCTCGACACCGTCGGCCTGGACGTCGCCGCCGGCGTCGGCAAGGAACTGGCCCCGTTCCTGGGCCTGCAGATCCCCGCTGCCCTGCAGACCGTCGAACCGGGCAAGCGCGGCAAGAAGGATGGCCAGGGCATCTACAAGTGGGACAACGGCCGCGCCCAGAAGCCGGACGTGCCCGCCAACTACCAGGCCCCGGCCGATCTTGAGGACCGCCTGATCCTGCCCCTGCTCAACGAAGCCGTCGCCTGCCTGCACGAAGGCGTGGTGGCCGATGCCGACCTGCTCGACGCCGGCGTCATCTTCGGCACCGGCTTCGCCCCGTTCCGCGGCGGCCCGATCCAGCACATCCGCGCCACCGGCGCCGACGCGCTGGTGGAACGTCTGAAGGCGCTCCAGCAACGCTACGGCGACCGCTTCGCCCCGCGCCCGGGCTGGGACGCGGCGGTGCTGCGCGAACCGGTGATCTAAGAATCGATTGATCGAGCAGATACGCCACCGAAAGGTGGCGTTTTTGTCCGTGCATCGCCAGTACCGACCAACGGTCGGTACCTACCGCTTTTCCCTTGTCCACCGACCACGCGTCAACGGGTCGGCGGGGGTGGGTTTGCGGGGGTGTGAGCCGCATGGATGCGGCGACCAAGCCCCCATGGATGGGTTTACGGCGTCCCCCGCAAACCCGCACCCGCCGGCCCAAGCCAGGGACATTCGCAGACCAGGGCTCTTGGCGTGATGCGCGACCGTGCAAAGAGCATTACCGGCCAACGGTCGGTACCTACCGGCGTCGTGACGCCATTGCAAACGAAACAACCTGTTACCCGAACGGGCCATGCACCGGGCCGACCCGCATGCCATCCTTTCGACCTGTCCCCGCCAGCGAGAAAGCCCGCATGACGACCATCATCGCCCCGCGTGTCCATGACATCGGCGGCCTCGAAGTCCGCCGCGCCGTGCCCAGCATCCAGGCGCGCAGCGTCGGCCCGTTCGTGTTCGTCGACCAGATGGGGCCCGCCGTCATGGGCGCCGGCGCCGGCATCGACGTCCGCCCGCACCCGCACATCGGCCTGGCCACCGTCACCTTCCTCTGGTCCGGCGCCATCGGCCACCGCGACACCCTGGGCTCCGACCAGGTGATCCGCCCCGGCGACGTCAACTGGATGACCGCCGGCCGCGGCATCTCCCACTCCGAACGGACCCCGCCGGTCGAACGCGAACACGACCACCCCATCCACGGCATGCAGACCTGGGTTGCCCTGCCGAAAAGCTTCGAAGAAACCGACCCCGCCTTCTACCACCACGCCGCCGCCACCCTGCCCCAGCAGAAGCGCAACGGCGCCTGGCTGCGCGTCATCGCCGGCCGCGCCTACGGCGAAGAATCTCCCGTGAAGGTTTTTGCCGACACCCTCAACGTCGCCATCGATCTCGACCCAGGCGCCGAACTCGACCTCGATACCGGCCACGTCGAACGCGCCCTCTACATCCTTGAAGGCGAGGCCCAGCTCGACGGCGTCGACCTGCCCGCCCAGCACCTGATCATTCCCGAAGCCGGCGCCCGTGGCCGGTTACGCGCCAAGACCCCGTTGAAGGCCATGCTGCTCGGTGGTGAACCGCTGGACGGACCGCGCCACCTCTGGTGGAACTTCGTCTCCAGCTCCAAGGAACGCATCGAGCAGGCCAAGCATGATTGGGAATCGGGGGCTTTCGGCAGTATTCCCGGCGACGACAAGGAATTCATTCCACTGCCGGAGCGCTGACCGCGCACCATCACGCCCCGTGATTTCCACCGTGCATTCCCCTTGGATTCTCGTGGAGATCACCAATGAGCATGGGCAAGCGTCTGGCCGCCGAATTCCTCGGCACTTTCTGGCTGGTTCTCGGCGGCTGTGGCAGCGCCGTCCTCGCCGCCAAGTTCGGCGGTGACGGCAACCCGCTGGGCATCGGTTTCCTTGGCGTTGCACTGGCCTTCGGCCTGACGGTACTGACCGGCGCCTACGCGTTCGGCCACATCTCCGGCGCCCACTTCAACCCCGCCGTCAGCGTCGGCCTGTGGGTCGGCGGCCGTTTCCCCGCGCGCGACCTGCTGCCCTACATCGTCGCCCAGGTACTGGGCGGCCTGCTGGCCGGCTTCATCCTGCTGCAGATCGCCTCCGGCGCACCCGGCTTCCAGATCGACGGCAGCCAGGCCGGTGCCTTCGCCAGCAACGGCTACGGCCCGTTGTCGCCCGGCGGCTACAGCGTTGCCGCTGCCTTCCTGTGCGAAGTGGTGCTCACCGCCCTGTTCCTGATCGTCATCATGGGCGCTACCCACGGCCGCGCCCCGGCCGGCTTCGCCCCGATCGCCATCGGCCTGGCCCTGACCCTGATCCACCTGATCAGCATCCCGGTCACCAACACCTCCGTGAACCCGGCACGCTCCACCGCCGTGGCCGTGTTCGCCGGCAGCGGCGCGCTCGGCCAGCTGTGGCTGTTCTGGCTGGCCCCGCTGCTGGGCGGCCTGATCGGCGGCATCGCCTACAAGTGGATCGGGGCGGACACGCCACCTCGCTAACCGGATTCAGATTCATTTGAAACGGTTATTTGAAGATCCGGTCACATTCCGTTAAGGTCGAAATCACCAGACCGTCACCTGACGGGTCCTTCCGGTTCGCGCATGGGGCATGCGCAGCACATCGGCCAGGGAACGCTTGGCCACCGGAAGCGCCCGCAGGGGACGGCACGGCTACTTGCACACTTGGGGGAACGCATGAAGATCCTGCACGCCTTGATATTCCTTGGGCTGTCACTGACCGCCGGCATCGCTTCGGCGCAATCGGCCGCCAAATGCCCGGCCCTGCCAGAATCCAGCGGCCTGCAGTGGCAGGAACAGTCCGCGGCTACCTATGTGCTCTGCAAGGCCACTGCCGCTGACGGGCGCGAGGTCATGACCATGATGCTCACCGGGCGCGATCCGGATATTCCCCTGGCCCGTCCGCTGCGCCAGGAAAAGGGCAACTTCGCCGGTGAGTCGCTGTACTGGTACCAGCCCGACCTGGGCGGACAGCAGCCGCCGGGGTATGCCACCCGCCGCATGACCGTGGTCAAGTTCGACAAGAACCGCTACGCGCAGATTTCGCTGTATCCCAGCGACGCCAGCGAACTGCGCACGCTGCAGTCGTTGTCGCAGGGCATGAACCTCAATCCGTCGGCGGTCGCCGCGGAGCGATGAAACCCACGGAGATGCGCGATATCACGCATCTCCGTGCCTTGTCAGAAGCGGCCTTCCTGGAAATCCACGAAGGCCTGCATCAGTTCCTGCTTGGTGTTCATCACGAACGGGCCATGGCGCATGACCGGCTCACGCAGCGGCCGGCCAGCGACCAGGATCAACCGCGCACCACCGGCGCCTGCGCGCAGGTGCAGCAGTTCGCCGCCGCCGAGCACCGCCATTTCCTGGCGGTCGACCGGGCGCGCGTCGTCGCCCTCGCCAATGGTCAGCCCGCCCTCGAACACATAGGCGAACGCGTTGTGCCCTTCCGGCAGCACGTAGTCCCATGCGGTGCCTGCGTCCAGCTGCACGTCCAAGTACAGCGGATCGGTGGCCAGCTGCACGATGGGGCCCACCGTGTCGCCCACCTGCCCCGCGATCACCTTGACCTGCACGCCCGGCGCCGGCTGCGCCAGCGGAATGCGGTCCGGCGCGAACTCCTGGTACTTCGGGTCGGTCATCTTGTCGCGCGCCGGCAGGTTCACCCACAGCTGGAAGCCGCGCATCTGCCCCGATTCCTGCTCGGGCATTTCCGAATGCACCAGGCCGCGGCCGGCGGTCATCCACTGCACGCTGCCCGGGGTGAGCAGGCCTTCGTTGCCGTGGTTGTCCTTGTGCCGCATGCGCCCATCGAGCATGTAGGTCACGGTCTCGAAGCCACGATGCGGGTGGCTGGGGAAGCCGGCGATGTAGTCCTCGGCGCGGTCGGTGCCGAATTCATCCAGCAGCAGGAACGGGTCCAGGTCGGGCAGCGAGGGGCCACCGATCACCCGGGTCAGGCGCACGCCGGCGCCGTCGGACGTGGCCATGCCACGGATGGTGCGCGCCACGCGCACCGGGGTTGGGCTGCTCATGTTGACTCCGGCAAGAGGATACTGGGTACAAGATGGGCGCGGCCCCCGGAGGCGCCAACCGTCATGCCCGCAACCGATTGTTCCAAGCGTGGTGTTTCGTACCCGTGTACGACCAAAGTACTAGCGGCAAGCCTCCGCACGCGCATTGACCCGGTCACTGCCAAGGCGGACCCTTACGGAGTTCTTCAGGGAGACGCAATCTCATGAAAGGTTTTTCCAAGCTGGGTTGGGCGGCGCTCGCGCTGCTCGGCGCATTCTGTCTTGGCACCGTCGCATTGCGGCGGGGCGAACACATCAACGCGCTGTGGATCGTGGTCGCCGCAGTCTCCATCTATCTCATTGCCTATCGCTTCTACAGCCTGTTCATTGCCGACAAGGTGATGCAGTTGGATCCCACCCGGGCCACGCCCGCGGTGATCAACAACGATGGCCTGGATTACGTGCCGACCAACAAGCACGTGCTGTTCGGCCACCACTTCGCGGCCATCGCGGGTGCGGGGCCACTGGTGGGCCCGGTGCTGGCGGCGCAGATGGGCTACCTGCCCGGCTTGTTGTGGCTGGTGGTGGGCGTGGTCCTGGCCGGCGCGGTGCAGGACTTCATGATCCTGTTCATTTCCAGCCGCCGCAACGGGCGTTCGCTGGGTGACCTGGTACGCGAGGAAATGGGCCAGGTGCCCGGCACGATCGCGTTGTTCGGCGCGTTCCTGATCATGATCATCATCCTGGCGGTGCTGGCGATGGTGGTGGTGAAGGCGCTGGCGGAAAGCCCGTGGGGCATGTTCACGGTGATTGCGACGATGCCCATCGCGATCCTGATGGGCATCTACATGCGCTACATCCGGCCGGGCAAGATCGGCGAAATTTCGGTGGTGGGGTTGATCCTGCTGCTGTTGGCGATCTGGTACGGCGGCAAGGTGGCGGCGGACCCGGTCTGGGGCCCGGCCTTCACCTTCACCGGGATCCAGATCACCTGGATGCTGATCGGGTACGGCTTCGTGGCCTCGGTGCTGCCGGTGTGGTTGCTGCTGGCGCCGCGCGATTACCTGTCGACGTTCCTGAAGATCGGCACGATCGTGGCGCTGGCGATCGGCATCCTGATCGTGATGCCGGAGCTGAAGATGCCAGCGCTGACGCAGTTCGCGGCCAGCGGCGATGGTCCGGTGTGGAAGGGCGGGATGTTCCCGTTCCTGTTCATCACCATCGCATGCGGTGCGGTGTCGGGCTTCCATGCGCTGATCGCGTCGGGTACGACGCCGAAGCTGCTGGCCAATGAGCGCCACATGCGCTACATCGGCTACGGCGGCATGCTGATGGAATCGTTCGTGGCGGTGATGGCGCTGGTAGCGGCATCGATCATCGATCCGGGCATCTACTTCGCGATGAACAGCCCGGCGGCGGTGATTGGCGCCGATGCGGTATCGGCGGCGCATTACATCACCACGACGTGGGGCTTCACGATCACGCCGGAGCAGCTGGAGGCGACGGCGGCGGCGATTGGCGAGCCGACGATCCTGCACCGTGCGGGTGGCGCGCCGACGCTGGCGGTGGGTATCGCGCAGATCCTGCACCAGGCGATCCCGAGCGGCAGCAACGCGATGATGGCGTTCTGGTACCACTTCGCGATCCTGTTCGAGGCACTGTTCATCCTGACGGCGGTGGATGCGGGTACGCGTGCGGGCCGCTTCATGCTGCAGGACCTGCTGGGCAACTTCATCCCGGCGCTGAAGAAGACCGAGTCGTGGACGGCCAACATCATCGCGACGGCGGGCTGCGTGGCGCTGTGGGGCTACCTGCTGTACACGGGCGTGGTGGATCCGTTCGGTGGCATCCAGACGTTGTGGCCGCTGTTCGGCATCTCGAACCAGATGCTGGCGGGTATCGCGCTGATGCTGGGTACGGTGGTGCTGTTCAAGATGAAGCGTGACCGCTATGCGTGGGTGACGGCGGTGCCGGCGGTATGGCTGCTGATCTGCACGACGTATGCGGGGCTGATCAAGATCTTCGACAGCAATCCGGCGCAGGGCTTCCTGGCGCAGGCACACAAGTTCCAGGATGCGATCGCGAGCGGGACGATCACGGCTCCGGCCAAGACGGTGGGGCAGATGCAGCAGATCGTGGTGAACGCGTACGTGAACACGGGTCTGACGGTGCTGTTCCTGTTCGTGGTGTTCTCGATCCTGGCCTATGCGATCAAGACGATCGTGGTGGCACGCCGTACGCCGCAGCGCACGGACCGTGAGACGGAATACGTGGCGCTGCAGCCGCACCAGATGGCGGACCTGTGATGAGCACGGGTCTGGTTCCGGTCGGGCAGTACCAGGCGCACCGCCGCATCTGGCGGCGCCTGGTGCAGACGGCACGTCTGTGCTGCGGGATTCCCGATTACGACAACTACGTGCGGCACGTGCTGGAGAAGCATCCGGACCGCACGCCGATGGACTACAAGACGTTCTTCCGCGAGCGTCAGGAAGCGCGTTACGGCGGCCGCAATGGCGGTCGCTGCTGTTGATCTCTGGTTGTTGATGGATTGAAAACCGAAAAGGCGGCGCATTCGCGCCGCCTTTTCTTTTGGCTCTGCATTTCTATCGGCAATGGCGGGTCGGCGGTGGGGGTGCGGGACACGCCGTGAACCCATCCATGGGGGCTTGTAGAAAACATCCATGTTTTCTAC
>NZ_JASCOP010000124.1:0-11859 GCF_029959395.1 Stenotrophomonas sp. PS02300 | reverse complement strand
GGGGTGGGTTTGCGGGACCGTAGAGCGCCATGGATGGCGCGAACGAGCTTACATGGATGTACTTGCAGCGTGTCCCGCAAACCCACACCCGCCTGCCCAGCCCAGGTACGTTCGCAGGCGACTGCTTTTGATCTTGATCTTGATCTTGCTCTTGCTCCAAACAAAAAACGCCCGGCAATGCCGGGCGTTTCTGCATTCCCAGAAAACAGGAATTACTTGATCAGGCGCAAGGTGAACGGATAACGGTAAGCCTCGCCGTTGTTCGCCTTCACCGCCGCAATGATGCAGAACACGATGTTGAGGATGCCCACCAGCGGCGCCAGCAGGCCGCCGATGATCACGATCATCAGGATGAAGCAGATGATCATCGCCAGGGTGATGGTGATCTGGAAGTTCAGTGCTTCCTTGGCCTGGTCGGTGACGAAACCCTTGCTGGCGTCGTCCTTGCTGATCAGCCAGATGATCAACGGGCCGATGAACCAGGTGAAGATGCCCAGCAGGTGCGCGGCAAGCGCCATGGTGCGCTGGTCGCTGGGAACCGGGCCGGCGCTGGTCGGCGGCGGCGGCGGGGCGGTGACGTTCTCGAATTCGCTCACGTGAAACTCCTTGTCCAGTGTATGGGTGGTGCGTGGCAGGCTCCCCGCCTGCCAAGGCAGCTGGAATAGGATACGTCAATCGTTACCGGCAACGGTCATCCGCCCGACCAGGATCGACCCCACGTGCACGTGCGAACGGCGGTCGATGTCGCTGCCGACCGCCTCGATCGCCGCGAACATCTCCTTGAGGTTGCCCGCGATGGTGATTCCATCGACCGGGTACTGGATCTCGCCGTTCTCCACCCGGAAGCCACCGGCGCCACGCGAGTAATCGCCGGTGACGCCGTTCACGCCCTGCCCCATCAGCTCGGTTACCAGCAGGCCGGTGCCC
Organism: Stenotrophomonas sp. PS02300; assembly: GCF_029959395.1. NCBI lineage: Bacteria > Pseudomonadati > Pseudomonadota > Gammaproteobacteria > Lysobacterales > Lysobacteraceae > Stenotrophomonas > Stenotrophomonas sp. PS02300. The sequence goes on along the minus strand of NZ_JASCOP010000124.1, from coordinate 10,932 downwards.
ATCTGCCGCGCCATCGAGGCCAGGTCGCCCGCATTGGCCTGTACCCGCAGGTTGTGCACGCCGCCGGCATTGCCCGTGGTCACCAGGCCCAGCTTGCGCGCCGAATAGCTGCCCAGCACATAGCGCTGCAGCACCCCGCCTTCGATCAGCGACGAATCGCGGGTGGCCACGCCATCGCCATCGAACGCCGTCGAACGCAGGCCGCGGCGCAGCAGCGGCCGTTCCTCGATCGCGAACCAGTCCGGGAACAGCTGCGTGCCCACGCTGTCGAGCAGGAAGCTGGCACGGCGGTACAGCGCCCCGCCGGACACCGCACCCAGCAGGTGGCCGATCAGCGAACGCGCCACTTCCGGGGAGTACAGCACCGGCATCTGCGCGGTGGCCATCGAACGCGGGTTGAGGCGGGCCAGCGTGCGCTCGGCGGCGCGGCGGCCGATCGACGCCGCATCTTCCAGGTCCTCACGGGCCAGCGCGCTGCTGTACCAGCCGTCGCGCTGCATGCCATCGCCCTGCCCGGCGATCAGCGCGCAGCCCACCGAATGGTGGCTGCTGCGGTCACGGCCGATGAAGCCGTGCGAGTTCGCGTAGACCGACAGGCTGGTCGCAGTGGCCGCCGAGGCGCCGTCGGAATTGCTGATGCGCGGGTCGGCCTCGCGCCCGGCCGCTTCGCAGGCCAGCGCCAGGTCCACCGCCTGGTCGGCCTGCAGCGCCCACGGGTGCCAGCTGTCCAGGTCCGGGAATTCGCGCGCCATCAGCTCCGGGTCGGCCAGGCCGGCGGCCTCGTCGTCCTCGGTATGCCGGGCGATCGCGCAGGCCTGGGCCACCGTCGATTCCAGGCTGGCCGGCTGCAGGTCGGCGGTACTGGCGCTGCCCTTGCGCTGGCCGAAGTAGACCGTGACGGCGATCCCGCGGTCGCGGGTGGATTCCACCGTTTCGACCTCGCCCAGGCGCACGTTCACATCCAGCCCGCGCTCCTCGCTGCAGCTGACTTCGGCCTGGGTGGCGCCCAGCGCCCGGGCCCGGGCCAGCAGCTGCTGGGAGATGTCGGCCAGCTGTTCCAGCCGGGGCAGGCTGTCGTCGGCGGCATGGGCTTCAGGGGAGATCACGTTCAATGCTTTATCCTGTACGGGTGAGTGCCGGGCGCAACGCCGGGCACAGTTCTGGATGTGGAAAGAAGACGATGCGCGGACGCGACGAAGAAACCGGTGAATTCCTTGATATCAGCCGCAGCCAGAACCGGCGCGACGCGCTGGACGTGCTGGCCCTGGGCGAGAAGCTGGTGTCGCTGACCCCGGCCCAGCTGGCCCGCGTGCCGGTGCCGGAAGACCTGCTGCCGCACATCGCCGAGGCCAAGCGGATCACCGCCCATATCGCCCACAAGCGCCAGCTGGCGTTCCTGGCCAAGCACATGCGCCGCGAGGACGATGCCACCCTGGACGCGATCCGCGATGCGCTGGACGTCAACAGCGATACCTCGCGCCGTGAGATCGCCGCGCTGCACCGCGCCGAGGACTGGCGCGAGCGCCTGCTCAAGGACGGCGACACCGCGCTGAGCGCGCTGCTGGCCGAGTACCCGCAGGCCGACCGCCAGCAGCTGCGCACGCTGGTGCGCAATGCCCAGGCAGAGAAAGCAAAGAACAAGCCGCCGCGCGCGTTCCGTGAAATCTACCAGGTGCTGCGCAACCTGCTGCTGCCGGCCGCGTTGGGCCTGGAGGCCGCGGCGGCCGACACCGACGAAGACGACATCGGCGACGCCGACAGCGCCGAAGACTGAGCCGGGCTGGCAGGACGGGCGCATCCGGCGATCAGGCCTGGGTGCCGCCCACGGTGATGCCATCAATCAGCAGCGACGGCTGGCCCACGCCCACCGGTACGCTCTGGCCATCCTTGCCGCACACGCCCACGCCCTCGTCCAGGGCCAGGTCGTTGCCGATCATGCGTACCTTCTGCATGGTTTCCGGTCCGTTGCCGATCAGGGTCGCGCCCTTCACCGGCGCGGTGACCTTGCCGTCTTCGATCAGGTAGGCCTCGGTGGCCGAGAACACGTACTTGCCGCTGGTGATGTCGACCTGGCCGCCACCGAAGTTCACCGCATACAGGCCACGCTTGACCGAACGGATCATCTCTTCCGGGTCATGCTGGCCGGCACGCATGTAGGTGTTGGTCATGCGCGGCATGGTCATGTGCGCGAACGATTCGCGGCGGCCGTTGCCGGTCGGGGCCACGCCCATCAGGCGCGCATTGAGCGAATCCTGCATGTAGCCGACCAGGATGCCGTCCTCGATCAGCGTGGTGCACTGGGTCGGGTGGCCTTCGTCATCGATGTTGAGCGAGCCGCGCCGCCCGTCCAGGGTGCCGTCGTCGACGATGGTCACGCCCGGCGCCGCCACGCGCTCGCCGACACGGCCGGCATACACGCTGGTGCCCTTGCGGTTGAAGTCTCCTTCCAGGCCATGCCCGACCGCCTCGTGCAGCAGCACGCCGGGCCAGCCCGGGCCAAGCACCACGGTCATCACCCCGGCCGGGGCCGGGATGGCTTCCAGGTTGACCAGCGCCTGGCGCAGCGCTTCGCGGGCGAAGGCTTCCGGGCGCCCGTCGGCGAACAGCTCTTCGTAGCTGTAGCGGCCACCACCACCGGAATAGCCGGATTCACGGCGGCCGTGCTGCTCCACGATCACCTGCACGTTCAGCCGCACCAGCGGGCGGATGTCGCCGGCCAGCACGCCGTCGCTGCGCGCGATCAGGATGGTGTCCACGCCACCGGACAGGCTCACCATCACCTGCTGCACGCGCGGGTCGGCCGCGCGCAGGAAGCGGTCCAGGCGCTTGAGCACCTCCACCTTGGCTTCGTTGCCCATGCCATCGATCGGGTCCAGCGCCGGGTACAGCGCGCGTGCATTGCCGCGCACCAGCGAGCGCGCCGGCTGCGCCCCGCCCTCGCGGGAAATCGCGCGCGCCGAGCGCGCCGCGCCCAGCAGCGCATCGCCATGGATGTCGTCGGAATAGGCGAAGCCGGTCTTCTCGCCGGCAATGGCGCGCACGCCCACGCCCTGCTCGATGGAGTGGGCGCCGTCCTTCACGATGCCGTCTTCCACGCTCCAGCTTTCGCGGCGGGCGTGCTGGAAGTACAGGTCGCCAAAATCGATACCCGGCCCCAACAGGGTGCCAAAGGTGCGTTCCAGGCCGCCGGCGTCCAGCCCGGCGGGCAGCAGCAGGCGGTCTTGGGCAAGGGTGAGTGCGTTGTCGGTCATGGTCTTGATCTGTGGGCGCGGGCCAATATCGCAAGCCATGCGCAGAAATGAGGGGTCAACGTGGTGCGTCGTCGCGGTCGATCACTTCGACCTTGGGTTCGGCCCAGGGGCCGGTCACGCGGTAGGTCTTGGCACCGATCTCGCCCAGCGGCTTGGACAGCACCGCATTGGCGGCCGCGCCCACCGCCGCGCCCACCGGCCCGCCGGCGACGGCGCCGACCACGGTGAGCAGGTTGCCGGCGCGCGGGTTGACGTCGATGGTCTGGTCGAACTGCTGGCGACGCAGGTCGGTGCGGCCGCGGATGCTGATGTTGGCGGCCGGGCCTTCGATCAGCACCTTGTCTGTGGTGGCCATGCCGTCGGCGAACGCCAGCGTGCCCTCCACCTGGTTGAACGCAAAGCCCTTGGAGAAGAAATCGCGGAAATCGAACATCAACCGGCGCGGCAGCTGGGTCACGCTGAGCAGGCCCAGCACGCGGCCGGCGCCCGGCTCCAGTTCCAGCAGCTGGCCATTGCGGGCATGTACCTGCATCTGGCCCTGCAACGCGCCCAGCTGGAAGTCCGATGGACCGCCCTGCCAGCCGGCATCCAGGCTGATCTGGCCCTGCCCGCCGCGCAGCTGGCCGCCGTAGTCCAGGTTCTGCATCAGCCCGCCCAGGTCTTCGCTGTCGACCTTGACCTGGAACTGGGTGCGCGCAGCTTCGCCCATGCCCAGCCAGCGGCCCTGGATGTCGATCACCTGCTTGGGCGCACGGAACTGCAGCTGGTCCACGCTCAGCCCGTTGCCGAACGGGCGCGTGCGCAGCACGGCCTGGCCCAGCCGCGCCTTGCCGAACTGCAGGTCGTTGATGTCCAGCGACAGCGGGGGAATCTTCGCCGGATTGGTGTCGTTGGCGCTGGCCTGCACCCGCGCCGGCAAGGTGGCGTCGGCCGGCAGAACGATCGCGGCGCCATCGCCGGGCACCTTCACCGGGGTCGGCAACGACTGCCAGTGCACCCGGTCCAGCTTGCCGACGATGGCCGCACCGTCGGCGTTGGGCACGCTCAGGTCGCCCGACAGCGAGGGGCCGTCCAGGCGCACGTCCACCCCGCTCGGGTTCGGGCGCAGCTGCAGGCGCGTCTGCGGGAATACGCCGCCCACCAGCAGCAGCTGCCCGACCTGCACGTCCACCTGGCGCAGCGGCATCGGGTCGGCATCGGGCGTACCGCCGGGCGAACGCGCCAGCGCGATCCAGTCCAGGGCGTCCAGCGAGCCGCTGCGGCCATTGACCACCAGCCCGCTGGCGGGCGGGTCGCGGTCAACGGTGGCGCTGCCCAGCGTGACCTGCACGCCGGTCTTGTTGTCGTGGGTGCGCGCGGCCAGGGCCAGGCGTTCGCCGAAGGCCACGTCAACGCGCCCGGCGCCCATCGGCAGCTGCGCCTTCACGGCGGTGGCCAGCGGCACCTCGGCCGGCTTGTCCAGCGGCGCCGGCAGGTCCAGCCGGGTGCCGACCAGGTCCGAGTGCAGCGTCAGCAGGGTCGGCGCTTCGGTCCTGCCGCCCGGCACCCCCTTCGGCAGGGTCACCCCGATCGTCCAGCGCGAGGTGCCTTCAATGTAGGGCTTGAGCCAGGCCAGTTCCGGCGCCCGGTCAAGCAGCTGCCCGGCACCCAGCGACGCGCCCAGCTCGGCTTCGAAGGCGTGCTGCGGGTCGCGCGCGTAACCGCCGGCGCGCAGGCTGAGCTGGCCGTCCTGTCCCAGGTGGCGCACGGCCAGTGCTTCGGCCCCGAATCCGTCCTGGCTGTACTTCGCCTGGCCGCGCATCGCCTCGAAGGTCAGGTCGAAGCGCTTGTCCGACAGCGTGGCGCCGTCCAGGTCCACGGTGCCCTGCAGGTGCCCGCCGCCCTCCTCGTGGTGCAGCGGCTGCAGCAGGTCGAAGGTAACCGCCGCCGGGCCCTTGGCGGTGAGGTTGTCCAGCGAATCGGCGTAGGTCTTGTGCAGCGGGCTCTGCTTGAGCATGGCCAGCAGCGCACCGGCGTCGCTGCGGCTGGCCGCCTTCACGTACAGCTGCGAGGCGCCGAAATCGGCGATGCCCGCATCGAAGTGGTCCACCGCCACCCCGGCCAGGTCACCACGGCCGTGCAGCTCGAAGCCCGGGCCGATGAAGGCGATATCGCCCTCGACCTTGTTCATGGTGGGCCAGTCGCGCTGGAAGCGGATGTTGCCGTTGTCGATACGGCCGGTGGCCTCGAAGCGACCGTTGTTTCTGCTGAACGGCCAGTCTTCCAGGTCGCCGGTGACCAGCCCGACACCGCCGCGCACGTAACCACCCACCAGCGCCGCGTCCAGCCAGTCGGTGGCCGCTTTGCTCATCTTGGAATGGATCCAGAAGCGCTTGGCCGCAGTCATCGGCACATCGTCGAGCTTGGCCGCCAGCTGCATCCACGGACGGGTGCCATTGCCCTGGAACCACATGGTGCCGCGCACGTCGGCGGCATAGTCCGTGCCCTGCACGCGCAGCGCCGGGGTGCCGATGCGCCAGCCACCGCCTTCATCGCGCCAACCCACCATGCTGCCGGCCAGGCGGACGTCGTGGCGCACGCCGAACCCGGTGGGCCAGTCGAAATGCATCACCCGGGTCGGCTGCAGGTCGAGCCGGAAGCCGTTGGCATCGCCGTCGAAATGGCCGCCCACGCCACTCAGGCCCGGCGCATGGCCGGCGGCGGCGAACTGGATCTCCTCCAGCTCACCTTCAAAACTCAGCGGGCCATCGCGCTCGCCGGCGAACCGCACGCGGCTCATGCGCACCTGCGGCGCGGCGTCGTGCAGCCAGCTGCGCAGCCCGGCATCGATCCGGTCGGTCAGCGCCAGCCCGCGCAGCAGCGCGGTGGCGTCGATGTTGTCGCCGGCCAGGGCCATGTGCTGGCCGCCGGCAATCAACAGCCCATCCAGCTTCTCGGTGCGCCCTTCCATGCCGATCCGCAGGCGCGGTGCATCGGCCCGCCAGCCGCCCTGCACCCAGCGCCAGCGCGCGCGCAGCTGCAGGGAATCCAGCTGCAGTTGCGGGCGCCCGCCATCGGCCAGCCGCGCACCGCGCAGCTGCACGCCGGCCAGGTCGGCATCGGCGGTGACCATCACCGGGCGGCGGTCGCGCAGGTCCACCCAGGCATTCAAGGTGCCGGTGCCCTGCTGCAGGGCCACGCCGCCGAACTGCAGCAGCGACGCCCACGCACGGAAGTCGGCCGGGTCGGCGGCCAGCCAGGCCTGCCCGTTGCCGTGGGCGCGATCGAAGTCCACCACCGCGGTCAGCGGCGCGGCGTTGAGATCGGCCCACGCGCGCGCGCCCACCGCCAGCCGCTGCCCGTTCACCCGCAGCCGCAGGTCGATGCGCGGCAGCTCGGTCTGTACGTTCAACGACGGCGCATCCACCCGCAGCCGGCCGCCGATGACCTGCAGTTCACCCAGCCGGCGCAGGGTATCCAGCGGATCGCCGCCGGCCTTGGATTGCGGCAGCCCCTGTACCGACCAGCGGCCATCCGGCGCACGCTGCAGCACCAGGGCCAGGCCGCGCAGGCGCAGCTCGGTCAGCGAACGGCCCGGCAGCAGCCCGGAATACATCGAGACCTGTACTTCAGCCTCGCCGATGCGCAGCCCCTCGCCTTCGCCGATGCGCAGGCCCTTCAGCGCCAGCAGCGGCCCCCGCCGGGTCCAGCGCGTCTGCAGCTGGTCGAAACGCACCGGCTGCCCGGCACGCGCACTCAACCACCCGGCCACTTTGTCCGGGTGCCGTTCGGCCAGCGGCAGCACCTGGCTGACGCTGCCCACCAGCACCGCCACACATACCAATACGATCGCCATGGCATAGACAGCATGGCGGCGAATCCTTCGCAGTCGCAGGCGCAGCGGCGCGCTCATCGGGTCCCGCAGGCGCCGGCGCACCACTGCGCGGGCCGGCTCAGGTCACAGCAGCACGACATCGAACTGCTCCTGCAGGTACTGCTCGTCAGCTTGGAATCGGATCGACTTGCCGAGGAATTCCTCCAGTTCGGCTACCGCCGAGGATTCCTCATCGGTGATCCGCGCCACGACCTTGGACGAGGCGATCACCAGCAGGCGTGCGGCATCGAACTGGCGCACCGCCCGGGTGATCTCACGGAAGATTTCGTAGGTGACCGTTTCGGCGGTCTTGATCGACCCGCGCCCGCTGCATTCCGGGCACGGCTCGGACAGCTGGCGCTCCAGGCTTTCCACGGTGCGCTTGCGGGTCATCTCGACCAGTCCCAGCGGCGAGAACTCGTAGACCGTGGTCTTGGCATGGTCGCGTGCCAACGCCTTCTCCAGCGTGCGCAGCACCTGGCGGCGGTGTTCGGCGTCATCCATGTCGATGAAGTCGATGATGATGATCCCGCCCAGGTTGCGCAGGCGCAGCTGGCGTGCCACCGACTGCGCGGCCTCGAGGTTGGTGCGGAACACCGTTTCCTCCAGGTTGCGCTGGCCCAGGAACGAGCCGGTGTTGACGTCGATGGTGGTCATCGCCTCGGTCTGGTCGATCACCAGGTAGCCGCCGGATTTGAGCGGCACCTGCTTGTCCAGCGCGCGGCCGATCTCGTCCTCCACCCCGAACATGTCGAAGATCGGGCGGTCGCCGCTGTACAGCTCCAGCTTCTCGGCCAGCACCGGCATGTACTTGGCCACGAAGGCCTGCAGCTGGGTGAAGGTCTCCTTGGAGTCCACCTTCACCTTGTCCACGTCCTTGCGGATCAGGTCGCGCACCGAACGCAGCGGCAGGCTCAGGTCTTCATAGATCACGCTGCACGGGGCCGCCTCGCGGCCACGGCGCTCGACCACGTTCCAGACCCGTGACAGGTAGGCGATGTCTTCGGCAATCGCCTCGGCCGGCTGGCCTTCGGCGTTGGTACGCACGATGTAGCCGTAGCCGCCGTGCTGGGCCGACAGCTCGGTGACCAGCGTCTTGAGCCGGGCACGCTCGGCCTCGTCCTCGATCCGCGCCGACACCCCGACCACCTTGGACTGCGGCAGCAGCACCATGTAGCGCGAGGGAATGCTGATCTGGGTGGTCAAACGCGCACCCTTGGTGCCGATCGGGTCCTTGACCACCTGCACCACGATGTCCTGGCCGTCGCGCAGCAGCTCCACGATCGGCACCGACGACGGCGGCGGCAGCGTGGTGCCCTCGGTATCGGGGCTGGCCACCGGGGCCGGGCGCACCACGTCGTTGGCGTGCAGGAACGCGGCGCGCTCCAGCCCTACCTCGACGAAGGCCGCCTGCATGCCGGGCATCACCCGCTGCACTTTGCCCTTGTAGATGTTGCCCACCACCCCGCGGCGCCAGCCACGCTCGATGTGCAGCTCCTGCAGCATGCCGTTTTCGATGACCGCCACGCGGGTTTCGCGTGGGGTGACGTTGACCAGGATTTCTTCAGACACGGGCGACTCCCTTCGATTCAAACGCCTGCAGCAACTGCTCGGTCTGTTGCAGGGGCAAGCCCATGACACCCGAATAGCTTCCCGCCAGGTGGCGGATATAACGTTCGGCCCCGCCCTGGATGGCGTAGGCCCCGGCCTTGCCCATCGGCTCGCCGCTGGCCACGTAGGCGGCAATGGCCGCCTCGTCCAGCGCGATGAAACTCACCTCCGACACCACCATCACCGCCTGCTCGGCGCCGTCGGCGACCAGCGCCGCGGCGGTCATCACCTGGTGGGTGCGGCCGGACAACCGGCGCAGCATGGCGGCGGCATCGGCCGCGTCGACCGGCTTGCCGAACACCTCGCCGTCCAGCACCACCTCGGTGTCCGCGCCCAGCACCACCGCGTCCGGGTCGCCGGCCACCACTGCCAGCCCGGCACGGGCCTTGTCGATGGCCACGCGCCGTACGTAGTCCTGGGCGGTTTCCCCGGCGGCCCGTACTTCGGGCACGTCCAGGTCCAGCGCGCGGAACGGTCGGTCCAGGCGCGCCAGCAGTTGGGTTCGTCGGGGCGAACGAGAGGCAAGATAAAGCATCGCGGAAGCATAACCTGCGGGCCCTGTCTGAATCGCGAGCAACGGCTCCGAATCGTGATCAACCCCGCTGGACCTCACCAGACGTTCATCGCTCCGACACCAACCTCAACGCCTTCACATGGAGATGCATATGCGCCGCCCGACCCTGTCCCCGCTGCTGCTTGCCCTGTCCCTTGCCCTGGGAACCTCGATGACCGCCCACGCCCAGTCCCAGCCCGCCATCGCCGTGCCGGCCGACAGCACCCTGCTCAACATCTCGGCCAACGCCGAAGCCCGCCGCGTGCCCGACGTGGCCACGCTGTCGGCCGGCGTGGTCACCCAGGCCACCGACGGCAACACGGCCATGCGCCAGAACGCCGAACAGATGGTCAAGGTGCTGGCCGCGATCAAGGCCGCGGGCATCGCCGAGCGCGACGTGCAGACCAGCGGGGTCAACCTCAGCCCGCAGTACCGCTACGCCGAAAATGAAGCGCCGAAGATCACCGGCTACCAGGCCAGCAACACCGTCAGCCTGAAGGTGCGCGACATCGCCAAGCTGGGCAAGGTGCTCGACGCGCTGGCCGCACAGGGCGCCAACCAGATCAACGGCCCGCAGTTCGAGATCGACCAGCCCGAACCGGTCTATGACGAAGCCCGCCTGGCCGCGCTGAAGAAGGCCCAGGCCCGCGCCGAGACCTACGCCAAGTCGCTGGGCCTGCGCGTGCGCCGCATTGTCAGCATTTCCGAAAGCGGCGGCGGCAACTTCCGCCCGGTGATGATGCGCGCGGCAGCCGCGCCGATGGCCGCCGATGTCTCCACCCCGGTCTCGCCGGGCGAGTCGACCGTATCGGTCAACCTGGACGTGGTGTTCGACCTGGGCCGGTAAACGCCAGCCAAACGCCCACACCACCCCTGACTTCCGGCCCGCGTCGGGCTGCGGTATTGCTGTCATTGCGGGGCCGCGGCCCCTGCACGTTGATGTTCCCGCACGCACATCTGGCAAGGAGAGTGGAGCATGGTCCGTACGCATCCCCCGGGGGTCCCGCTGCAAATCGACGTCCCGCGCGTGCTTGGCTGGAGCACCGCGCTGGCCTTGCACCTGCTCGCCCTGATGCTCCTGCTGATTCCCGCCGCCTATGTGGCCGCCCCGCTGCCACGCGAACGCACGGTGGTGAACCTGATCGCCCCGCCGGTGCCGCAACCGGAACCGCCGCCGCCGATCCACCCGCAGGAGCCGGTGCCGGTGCGTGCGCCGACCACCACCCCGCGCGTGGCGCCGCTGCCGCCGCCTACCGCCACCGCCGACGACGTGCTGGCCGTGCCGCCGCTGCCCGCCAGCGACGTGCAGACGCCGACCCTGGCCCCGGTCGAGCCGACGCCGGCGGCCTCCGGTGACGGCGTGCAGCTGCAGTACCGCACCGCGCCGCCGCCGAGCTACCCCATCGCCGCCATCCGGGCCGGGGAGCAGGGCACGGTCACCCTGCGGGTGCAGGTCGACGCCGACGGCAAACCGGCCGCCGTGTCCATCGAGCGCAGCAGCGGCTCGCGGGCGCTGGACAATGCTGCGCGGCAACAGGTGCTGCGCCACTGGCGCTTCGTGCCGGCCCAGGTCAACGGGCAGGCCGTGCCGGCCGTGGGCTTGGTGCCGGTGAGCTTCTCGCTGCCGCAGTAAGGTCAGTGCTGCGGGGTCCCGGACCCGGGAC